>CAZQLE010000004.1:57687-62725 GCA_964593905.1 uncultured Anaerolineaceae bacterium
AGCGAGGTTCGGCGGCGGGTTGAACAGTGGATGACGATTGCAGAAGAGAAATTGGCCGGCACCGGAATACGCTGCTATTTGACGATGGGTAATGACGATATGTTTGAGCTGGATGAGATTGTCCGCGCGTCGAAAAGTGTGGTGTATGCAGAAGGTGAACGGGTTGAAATTGATGATCATATCGAGATGATTTCTTCTGGTTGGAGCAACCCGACCCCCTGGCACACTTTTCGTGAAGAATCAGAAGATCGGCTGATGCTGCGGTATGAGGCAATGGCCCAGAAGGTTAAGAATTTTCGAAGCTGCATTTTCAATATTCATGTTCCTCCTTACGCATCCTCTCTGGATGATGCGCCGGAGATGACCAAAGATCTGCGGCCCCGTTTTGCAGGGAACTCATTGGTGCCGGTGGGCAGCCGCGCGGTACGCGAAGTGATTGAACGGCACCAACCGTTGTTGGGGTTGTTCGGCCATATCCACGAAAGCAAGGGAACCTCCCGGCTGGGCCGCACATTGTGTATCAATCCGGGTTCCATGTATGAACAGGGCGCTTTGTGTGGTTCTCTGGTGAGCCTTCAAAAAGATAAAATAAAAACGCACATGTTAACGACCGGTTAATTCTCCGGGCCCTTTCCAGTTTTTTCCAGGAGGAAATAAGCATGACTTCTCGTGATGGTGTGAACGAAGCAACGTTGTTTGTGCGCAAAGCCACTGGCCTGGTGCGTTCCTGGTCAGTTTTTGATGCTTTTGTATATGCCACTTTTTCCATCAACCTGGTTACACTGGGTTTGTATATTTTCAGCCAGATGTATTTTCTTGAGGGCGGCTTGTTGGAGACCCTGCTGGTTAGTGGTGGTCTGATTTTGTTTGAAATTGTGGTCTATGCGGGCTTAATCGCCGTCATGCCGCGTTCGGGGGGAGATTATGTCTGGCAAAGCCGTATTCTGGGCGGGGGCATCGGTTTTGTCCTGGCGGTAACCGGATGGTGGTTCATCCTCTGGCTGTGGGTTCCGCTGTACAGTGATATGCTGCGGCACACCTTTTTGACCCCTGTTCTGGGGTTGTTGGGTGCAAAAGATGCTGCTTTGTGGTTTGGGCAATCGAGCCTGGGGTTATTTGTCACCTCGGCGATGATGTGTGTGTTGGTAGCCATTTATATCGGCATGGGCATGAAGTGGTATGCCCGCATTCAAAAGATTTGTTTCTGGCTGGGAATGGCGGGTCTGGTTGCCGTATTTGCCATTTTATTGTTCGGCACCCCCGAGGCGTTTCAGGCCGGGTTTAACCAGGATATGCCGGCCATTTTTGGCAGCCAACCCGATGTTTATCAGGCCACACTGGCTGCCGGTGAGGCTGCGGGCGCAACAACGCCGCTGAGCGGCGGCGGAATGACGGCCATCTTCCTTGCCATGCCGTTTATTGTGTTCTTTAATTTGTGGCCGAACTGGGGCACGGCTTTGTATGGTGAAGTGCGCGGGGCGACGGATTTTAAACGCAATTTTGCCGGTATGGCGAGCGCGTTGATCATTACCACCCTGCTGGCGGTGGTCTTTTTGTTGTTGGTTAACAAAACCATCACCTGGGATTTTTATATGAAAGCCAATGCCGCCTGGTGGAATTATGCCTGGGGTTACACCGAACAGATACCGCCGCTGCCGATCTGGCCCTACCCGACCTTGCTGGCAACCTCTATGGTTCCGGGCAATTTCCTTAAGTTGATTGTGGTGGTTTTGATGAGCTTCTGGTGGTTTGGCTGGTGCGGGACGGTGTTTCTCAGTTCCACCCGGGTGATCTTTGCGGCGGCCTTTGATCGATTGCTGCCCGAAAAGGTTGCCGAAGTGGACGAACGCACCCGTACCCCACTCTACGCGCTGCTTCTGATGGTGATTCCTTCACTGGTGGTTTCGGCTTTGTTTGCCTGGAATGTGTTCAACTTCCGATCGCTGACTCTTGATTCGACTCTGGTTATCGCAGTCACTTATCTGGGTACGACCATTGCGGCGATCTTGCTGCCGTATACCAAACCCGATCTTTACCGGGCCTCGCCGATTGCCAAATATAAGGTATTCGGCATTCCGTTGATTACTTTTGCCGGTGTGATCTTTGGCGGTTTTCTGGTCTACCTGTTATATCAGTGGTTGTTTGACCCGCATAAGCTATATGGCATTGGGCTGGCAAATACCAGCTCGGTGATTTTCTTGCTGGTTTTATATGGTCTGGCGCTGGGCATTTATTATGGTTTCAAATTCTATCGCAGCCGGCAGGGAATTAATATCAAAAACGTGTATAAAGAAATTCCGGCAGAATAAGCAATGTCATTGCCCTGCGCTGAGATTGAACTGGAATTTGAGCGATTACTCGGTGAATCCACCGCGGCGGGTTTAACCATGCGCCTGCTGGGTGGTCTGGCGGTAAAACGCCGCTGTTCCTCGGCCACTCGCCCTCCGTTTTTACGTTCCTACCCCGATCTTGATTTTGCTGTTGACCGCCACAGCGGCAGGCAACTGGGGGCATGGTTTGCCGCGCAGGGTTACACCCCCAACCGAAATTTTAATACGCTCAATGGCGATCGGCGCCAGCTTTATTATGATGACTTAAACCAGCGCCAGATTGATATCTTTGTGGGCGAGTTTGAGATGTGCCACCGTATTTCATTTGCAGAGCGTTTGACGACGGATGCAGAGACGGTTTCACTCGCCGATCTGTTATTGACCAAAGCGCAAATTATTCAGCTCAATCGCAAAGATGCGCTGGATCTTGATTTAATGCTGCTCGACCATCCCATTGGGATGCGCGAGGGCGAAGGCATTAACGGTGCGGTAATTGCTGAAATTTGCGCGCGCGACTGGGGCCTTTACACCACGTTGAGCCTCAATTTGGAGCGCTTGCAGGTTTTGAATCACAGTGAAATTGCGCTTGTTGAATCTGAGCGCGAGTTGATCTCTGACCGAATTCACCGGCTGCAAGCGATGATGGAAGAAGCGCCAAAATCTGCCGCCTGGAAGCTGCGCAACAAAGTTGGCAAACGGGTCAAATGGTACACTGAGGTTGAGGAAGTGCAGCGCTGAGCATTTGTTATTGAACTTCGTCTATTACCAACGAGCGGCCGTCGGGGGCAATGATTAACTTAAACACATTCACAGTATCCAGCGTGCGTTCATCGACGGTCTGATAGCGCAGGGCTACATTTACAATGGCCGGGTTGGTATCCCAGGCCTGTAAATAGACTGAAAGTACATCCACCCTTTTCATCGTTTTCCACCAGCTTGAATACACCACAAAGGGGTCATTTCCGCCGGCGGTACAACAGGTTTGTTGGAACCGTTGTGAAAGCATTCCCCAGGATTTTTCATAGTTTGCATAATTGATCGTGCCGTAATAGTCGCGGATGAACTGTTCAGGGTTGGGGAATTGATCGCGCGGCCAGGGGGTGAAGGTCGGTTCTGCCGGGAGCGGGTTGGGGGTTGCACTGATTTGCGATTCGGGCATTGAGACCATTGGAAATGGCTGTGGGGTGGTTTGCGCCATCGCCTGGGGTATTAATGTGGATGTGGGAGGGATGGTCAACTGGGCCATAACGGTCATGGCGCCCTGGGTAAAGATGGCGTTGCGGGTGGCATTGGCCGGTGAGATGCGTGTCGAACCTGGCCGCAGCATCATACCTGCCACCAGCAGGCCGGCAACCAGCAAGATCACCAGCGCCGGAACCGCAATCCATAACCGGCTGGCTTTTTTGGGCGGGGTCTTCTTCTCGGTCCCTGGCGCAGCAATTAAAACCCCGCCGATGAGGCTGGAGCCGCCATTGCTGTTTATTAAGCACAAAAAATCGGCCGTAAAGCGCTGCGGTTTCCAGGATTTTGGGGCATTTGATTTTAGTTTTACCCAGTGTGTGCTGCTTTCACCCGCAGCCAGTCGAAACGTTAAGGGGGTCACTTCGACCCACACCACCTGGGGGTTAATGCGGCCGGCCAGAATGCCGCCGCCGCTGTTGATAATCGTCACAGCGATGGCGCCGTGATCGGGTGCGGGGTTGTTATGATCGAATATACCAAAATCAAGATAAGTTGGTGATGCAGATAATCTCGGCTCACCTGAAAGATCAGGCACGGTCATTTCAGCACCTGTTTTATAAAAGGTAGTGTTTTGTGATTAATCTTCGGGCATTGAATGGTAATGGCCCGATGAGATGTTGTTTAAAGTATAACATGACCTGTATAATCGAATTGGGGTATCACCTGATAGAAGGAAGGTTGATCATGGAAGCGATTACGATTTCTCGCGAAATGGGAAGCCTGGGTTTTGCCGCCGCAGAAATCATCGCACATGAGCTTGGGTTTCAACTGGTGAACCGACAGGTCATCAATCAGGCTGCGCGCCAATCGGGTACCCCCGAAGCGGCGCTGGCGTCGATTGATGAACTAGGGTTGCTTGGCTTTCAACCGACATCCGAAGATATCAACGCTTATTTACAGGCAGTGGGTCTGGTAATGCTTAAAATGGCGCATGAAGGGAAAATGGTCTTTTTAGGGAGAGGGGGACAGGTCATTCTAAAAGATATTCCCGGGGTATTTCACCTGCGAATTTATGCAACTGAAAAAACGCGGATCGACCGGGTGGCAAAGATTTGCGCGATCAGTTATGATTCTGCCCGGGCGCGGGTTCAGGTCAGCGACCGGTCTCGTCAGAATTATCTTCAAAAACATTACCGGGTTGACTGGCGTGATCCTGAATTATACGATTTGATGATCAACACAACCCGCCTGGATGCGCATGAAGCTGCCCACATAGGTCTGGCTGCCTATCAGCATTTTCAGACGCATTGAAACTTGCTGTCTTGAGGGTGTGAATTGCTGTCCAAAAAATCTGAAAATATCCATTTCTCACATCCGGCTGAGGAAATGTTTGCCCGCATTCTGGATTATTACGGAATTGCCTGGGAGTATGAACCGCATACATTTGTTCTGGAAACGGATGAAACGGGCAGCCCGACCCTGGCATTTACTCCAGACTTTTTCCTTTCGGACCAGAATATTTATAT
>CAZQLE010000005.1:0-53296 GCA_964593905.1 uncultured Anaerolineaceae bacterium
GCGTTGAGATTGTGACCAGTTCCAGGGTGGCCGGCAGATTATCTTTCAGCTCGCTGGTAATGGGCTGGCGGGTGCGCAGTGAATTGCCCAGATTGCCCTGGAGGATATCGGTGAAGTACTTCCAGAATTGAACATACAGAGGTTTATCCAGCCCGAGGTCGATGGTGGCTTTCGCAATTTGTTCAGGCGTGGCGCGCGGTCCGACCCATTTGGCCGCCGGGTCTGATGGGATGACGCGGGTAAGGATGAAAGTGATTAAGATCACCCCCAGCAAGACAATCACCCCAAATAGCAATCTTCGTAAAATGAATCTTCTCATACTCGGCTCGATTGATGGGAAATGAATAGAGAAAGGGCTGCCGGTGCACCCCGGCAGTGCGGAGAACTGACCGGCAGCCCTTGAATTCAGCAAAAACTGGGCAAGCGATTATTCGAAGTACATGCCGTAGAAGAAGACCACGGTCGGATAGGCCGCATTGAACTTGAACCCTTTAAGATTGCTGGTTGTCACCCAGGCCACCTGTTTGTCAAAAAACGCGATGGTTGCGGCGTCGTCCATTAAAATTTTCTGGGCGTCTACGAACATTTTCTCGGCGGCATCCCGGTCTGAAGCAGAAAGCTGGTTGCCTTCGTCGATCAACTGATCAAATTCCGCATTCTTATAGTAAGACAGGTTGAAAAGCGGTTCTTCTTCAGAGTGATAGGTGCTGTAGAGGAAGGAATAGGGGCTGGGCAGATCCGGCCACCAGTACATCATAAACAAGTCCTGGCGATCGGCTGCGTTGGCTCCCTTGGCCATTTCCCACTGGCTATCCCAGGGCATGGAACGGATCTCGAGTTCGACGCCCAGTTTCCCCAATTCGGCTTTATACAACTCGGCTGCGTTCTTTTCGGCTTCGTCGCCGGCCAGATAGGTGAGCAGCAGTTTGAACCCGCCATCAGGATAACCGGCTTCGGTTAAGAGTTGTTTGGCTTTTTCGAGATCGTAGGTATATTGCGTGACTTCCTGCGAATGTCCCCACATGCCGGCCGGCACTGCGCCGTAAGACTGAACGCCATAACCGCCAATTGCATAATCGATTACCTGTTGGTAGGGGAAGGCGTAAGAGAGCGCCTGGCGCACCTGTTTGTTATCCAACGGGGGTTTCTGGGTGTTGATCATTGCAAACAGGTTTTGCAATGAAGGCTCGATCACTACCGAGACCGTTTTGTTTTCTTTTAAAACGTTGGTGTCTGAATAGGGCAGATCGTAGGTAATGCTGGCTTCGCCTTTTTCGATCATCTGGCGGCGGGTAGCGGGTTCGGCAATCTTCTTAAATACAACGGTTGCGATGTTTTTCTCTGACCAACCGCCCCAGTAACCATCAAATTTTTCCAGAATAATCTCATCGCCCCACTTGAAGTCTTTAAGCTTATAGGGGCCGGTACCTGCATCACGGCCTTCCTGGAACCAGTTGTCATCGCTGCCAACGCTGGTGGGTGAGTAGATAAATGCTGCATAGCCGGTGGATGCAATCAGATCCAGCGGCGCCTGATATTTGAGGTGGAAATCGACGGTGTACTCGTCCACAACGGTGATTTCTTCTACCGGGTCCCAGATATAGGCTGCTCCGGCGGCCAGGCGAATGGTGCGGTCGATGGAGAACTTTACTGCTTCGGCGTTAAAATCGGTGTCATCGTGGAATTTGACCCCCTGGCGCAGTTTAAAAGTCCAGGTCAGCCCATCTTCTGAGGTGGAATATTCGGTTGCGAGCAGAGGCAGGATCTTCTTTTCGACCGGATCATAGCGCACCAACTGCTCATACATGTTGTTCATGATATGAATGCCGTTTGAGAATTCGGCGGCGGGATCCCAGTTGGTAAGCGGTTCGCTGTTTAAAGCGTAGATGGCAAAGCTGGGCTTCTCGCTGGTTGTGGCGGCCCCACCCGCGCAGCCGGCCAACAACATGCTGGCAATGACCAGCAAACTCAATACTCCATACAACCACTGATTGCGCTTTACACTCATTTTGTTGCTCCTCCTAAAAACTTTGGCTTTATTTGGTTTTCCAGAAACAGAACAGCACCCCTGTTCTGGCAGCATTGACTTTGCCCGGAGACCGCCTCACCGCAGTGATCCGGGGGTCTGGCTACTACCCGATAAAAACAGGCCCTGATCTGTGTTTCAGGTATGTTCATTTTCGCGGCAGGGTCTGAATAATCCCTGTTTCCATAGGGTGCAGGTCAAACGCATGCCAGAAACGGATCCGCTCTGGGTGGCCGGCAGACTGCGGCTATCCCCCCCTTTGCGAATGCGAGATAAGGTTTAGCGAATGGACTTGCACATGGATGGAGCTTGCGAAAACCTTGTAACTGCCCGGCCGCCCGCGCGAAGGCGGCGTATGGCCTGAGCGGTTACAAAACTTCTATGTTTTACTGTACTTCTCTGGATAGGGGATGTCAATCGGGTTTCTGCGATAAAAACGGGAATGCAGATTTATCGTTTCTCGCTAAACGCAAACAGCCGGGCCAGTTTGACCGCCAGATAATAATTAAGCTGCTGGTTGGGGACAAAAGGATCGCTGCCCAGGATCTCTGTAATGCGCTGCAAACGATATTTGAGCGTTTTGGGGTGGACAAAAAGAGAATAGGCGGCCTTTTGCAGCATTTGATTGGAATCAAAATAGGCCTCAAGGGTGCGCACCAGATCGGCGCCATTTGTGCGATCATATTCAACCAGGCGCCCCAGTGTTTTTTCAAACCAGTGCATGGTCTCGGGCTGGGCGGCAATGCGCTCCAGTAGAACATATAAGGCCACATCGTCATACCAGATAATGGGTTGGTCGAAGGCCAGCTTCTGGCAGGCGGTTAAAGCCGACAGGGCCTCTTCATAGCTGCTTCTTAGACCCTGCAGGCTGTCTGTAAAACGACCAAAGGCCATGAATACCGATTTCCCCTTTTGCCAGACCATTCCCAATGCGCATATTTTTTCGGCCAACAACTGCAACTCGCGGCGTCTCTGGGCGGCGGGCATTGTTGGGCACCCCGGCAGCAGGATGAGCATATCGCCTTGAAGGGCGGCAATGCCATCGGGATTGTGGGTTTTCAACAGATCCAGGACTGCATCGAAAAAGTGTGTTTTTATGTTGTTGGACGGCGCTTCATGCGGGTGGGTGTTTGGCTGGCTGTGTGATTTTTCCAGCACACCCAGGTCGAAGATGGCAACGACATGCTTGTCACGCAGATCCCAGCCCAATGAATGGGCGCGCGCCAGGATGGCCGCCTCGGAAGGCTGATTTTCACCGATCAGACTTTCCATTAGATTCTGTTGCAGACGGTGTTCAACCTCCAACACTGCCCGTTGTTTGGTCACTTCAACTGCTGCAATGATGGCGCCCTGTTCCAGCGCGACCAGGTCCATTTCATCCATTTCGCGGGCCGGGTCTTCCACCAGGATCATTCCATCCGATTCATGTCCCGGACCGGAGAATAACTTAATCCACCATAGACCCTCGACGGGATCATAAATGGGGTCTGTTTCTGGCAAGACGGGCAAAACGGGGTCTTGCAGCCGGTTTTTGATGCGGTTGGCGCTTGCCTCGAGCCCGCTGGCGGCAATCAGACAGCCCCAGACATCCAGTATGGCAATCGGGCGGTTCAAGATCTCATTTAAAGCGCGGGCAATGGCTTCCAGTCCTGCGCCAGAAAGGCTCAGGTCGGTCAGACGCCGGTGAATTTCTTCTGAACGTTGCAGCAGGGCGGTTTTTTCCTGTAAAATGGCGCCCACCAGAGGTTGAATGATTTTGGCGTAAGAAACCGCCTCAGAAACTTCAATAATGGGCAGCCCCAACAACTCGGCACGTTGAATGACCTGGGCGGGAAGTTCGTTGAGGATGCCGGTCTGAAATACCAGCGCGGCGCAGCCCTGGCCGGCCAGCAAATCAATGGTTTCCAACTGGCTGGTGATGCTGTCTTTGATGGCATAAAAAGAGGTGATAAAGAGGGTGTTCTGGATATACCAGATCGGTTCGAGCGGGGCTTCGATGATGTTGACATATTCGATGATGTTGCCCAGCGCACGGGCACCTGTTAACAGATGTCCTTCGTTTAGCCCCCCAATTTTTAGCGCCTGTGCGACCGATACACCCATTTTTCAGTTATCCTACCTGTTTCCATTGAATCATTTAATCCCGCAGGTCATCCCATCAGAAGCAACAGCGGCGAAGGCCTCTGCTTCAGCGGCTGAAAACGGATTGTGGTGCTTTGCCTGTGCTGCCCGAACGGGCAGCCGAACCTGTCTTTGCCTGACAGCGGCATTGTCTTGATATCAGAATATTTTTACACTTCAGCGTTACCCCAGGTTATGTTGAAGCGGGTTAACTTATTGTAATCTATCTGGCAGGGTTCTGATACAGAACTTGTTGATTGCGGAATAATGATTGTTTTGTGCTTTCGCCTGCAATTCATCAAAATATCTGTAAAGGTGCTTGACTTTGCCCGCGAAGTTGGCTATGATAGCTTTAGATTAGTTGTTAGACGACTAATGACTTTTCACCTTTACCCCATCGGAATTTCCAATTTATGCCCTCCAAACAGCGTCTTCATCAGGCACAAGAAATTGAAGCCATTTTGCAAACCCGGATTCGAGATTATGGCAGCGCGAACAGCCGTTTGCCATCTGAAACAGATCTGGCAAATGAATTTGGCGTCAGCCGGGTTACCATTCGCGAAGCACTGGCTTCACTGGAACAAAGGGGTTTGATTTTTCGCAAGCATGGCGTTGGCACTTTCATCAATTCCAAAGCGGTCAATATTCGCTCGCGATTGGACGAATCCATTGAATTTGGACAATTAATAGGCTCGGCAAATTATGAGCCCGAACTGGGGTATCTGGATTGCCGGGTTGAACCGGCCAGTTTGCAGATCTCAACCCATTTGCAGATGCAGGTGGGTGAACCTGTGCTGGTCATTCGCAAGGTGTTTAAAGCAGATGGAATGTCGGTGATTTATTGTTTAAATGCCGTCCCGCTTGCTCTTGTTTCAAGCGCTGTCCATCATGATCTTCCTCAAAACATCAAGGCCGAATGGTCGATCTACACAATTTTGGAACGGTCATTCAGCCAACAGGTCGCTTTTCAGATCTCGGATGTGTCGGCCTGTGTTGCGGGCGAGGATATTGGAGACAGGCTCAACTGTGATTTTAATACGGCGCTCCTTCGCTTGGAGGATGTCGGTTTTAACGGAAATCAGCAAGCAGTGTTTTATGCGGATGTCTACTATATTCCAGGCTTGATTCAATTTCAGTTGGTGCGCAAGCCTGTCTATACTGTGGAAGAATCCGCTTAATAAGTCGTGGGAATTTTTCTCCTGGTGAGAACCCAAAAACGTAACTGCCCAGCCAGGCGGGAGGCCATTCGCCTTACCCCGGTGGCCAGGGTGGTTGCCAAAAAACAAGCATATCGAACGGGAGGGCAGAGTGACAATTCCAGATCATATCATTCAGAAATTTCGACAGGACTTAACAGCGGCAATTCAGGCAGGAGAGACTGAACAGGGTGTTCAGCTTGCGAAAGATGCATTGAGCCAGGGTTTTTCTCCCATGGAGCTTATGCAGGATGTTATTCGGCCGGTTATGAAAGATTTTGGAGATGCGTTTGCACGTCTCGATATCTTTCTGCCAGAGTTGATGGCCGCCAGCATGGTTGTGAAGACGATGCAAACACAGGTGATTGAACCTGTCATTCGCCAACAGGGCGATAGCAACACGAATCAGGGCGTTGTCATTATTGGAACCTGCCAGGGTGATATTCATGATATTGGCAAAAACATGGTCGCATTGATGCTGCAGGTCAATGGCTTCAAGGTGGTTGATCTGGGTACGAATGTTACACCGCAGGCATTTCTGGATACGGCGCGGCGTGAAGAAGCCGACATTATTGCCCTGTCTTCTCTTTTGACCCCGTCGCTGCCCTATATGAAAGATCTCTTAAAACGCATGGAAGGTCTGGGCGAACGCCAAAAGTATAAGGTGATCGTCGGGGGCGCCGCAGTATCAGAAGAATTTTCAAGCCGGGCTGGCTTTGACGGGTTTGGCGAAGACGCCATTGATGCTGTAGAAATGTGCCAGAATCTGATGTTGGAGCGAAAGGAATCTCGACAATGAGAACCTATACCCGCTTGTTGGATATTTTTGACCGCGCCGAAGCCGGCCCGATGATCGAAGAATCTGATTGGGATATGACCCTGGTCCCCAAGACCGTCAGCCGTTTATTGTCTGAGTATGATATTCAGTTAAAGCCGGTTGCCGAAACCGTTGTGCTGCAAGATGATGCTCTGGCAGACCGCCTGTTTGCGGCCGGGCTGCAATTGGCCCAGGAACTGGGTGTTTATTGCTCGAGTACGAATCGCCGCATTCTCTTCAACCGCGACGAAATTTTATCGGCGCTGGAAATGGCCCCCATCGAGGTTACCCTGGGGGATGGGAATGATAAACATACCGAACGGAAACGCCGGGTGGAAGATACGCTTTACCCCACCATTAAGGGGGGCGGGGTGGGGACGCCGCTGCCTGAAGATTTATACCTGCCCATTACCCAGTCTTATGCGCAGGAGCCATTGATTGATGCGGTGATCAACTGCACCCTGGAAAGCATTTATGGCCGCGAGATTCGCAGCCGGTCTCCGTGGGAGATTCTGGCTTGCTGGCATGAGGTGGAGCTTTCGAAAGCGGCCGCCAAACGCGCAGGACGCCCTGGCATTCCGCTGGGTGTCATTGAAAATGCGGTTTCGGAGCTGGGTGAGTTATCGGCCACTTCTTATGGCGGCGCCAGCTTAAACGACTGGCATCATATTGCCATGATTTCAGAGTTCAAGACCGACTATATGGCGATGGCGAAACTGGTTCACCTGATTCGCACCGGGTCGATCATCCACTCCTTCTACAACACCATCTATGGTGGGTCCTGCGGCGGTCGTGATGGTATGGCGCTGGCGATTGTGGGGGGCTGCATTCTGTTGCAAATGGTTTATATGACCAACACCCATTCGGTTTCTCCGGCGCACCCGTTTTATGGCAATAATACGACCCCAGAAATTTTGCAGGCCATCGGGCTGGCGCAGCAGGCGCTGGCGCGCAACACGCGTCTGCTCACCGATGTGGTCATCACCCCGGTTTCAGGGCCGGGCACCAAGACCCTGCTTTATGAAACTGCGGCTGAATCGATCACGGCCACCGTCTCGGGGGCCTGTGGTTTGATTGGCCCGCGTTCTGGCGCAGGAATCAACAATGGGCATGTATCTGGTTTGGAAGCCCGTTTCAATGCCGAGGTCGCCCGGGCCGCAGCCGGAATGTCGCGCAAAGAGGGTGACGAACTGGTGCGCAAGTTGATCGCGTTATACAAGCCGGTCCTCAATCAACGGCCCAAAGGGCTGCCCTTTAACGAGGTGTATGATGTGACCACGGTCAAACCTTTGCCGGAATGGCTGCAAATGTACGAACAAGTTAAAAGCGAACTGCGAATGATGGGCCTGCCCTTACGCTAATCTTTCGGGCATCTTGACCTAATTCTGCTCACTTAAGCTCCAGGCTGTTCGTAATTTCGAGCGGCCTGGAACTTTATTGTGATTCGAATGCACATCCATTGCAACGACCCGCCATGCTGCGAAAGCCCCAAAATTTGAGAAATTCCTGCCGGTAGACGGGGCAGTTCCGTCATAAAAACTCTGATTATTACATTTCGCAACTTATTTATATTACACGGGTCTATTGACAGGGTGTATTTAAACTCATACCATAAATGTCAGACGATTATCATCTGTTTTTTCTTATCCACCTGGAACACAACTTAATAAATTTTCCCAGATTCCGCTTGCATTCAGAGGAGAATTTCCGATGGCAAATGAAAGAGTATTTGGCAAGGAATTGTTGTTTCGCGCATTGCGACATGAGCAGGTTTCTTCGGTTCCCTGGGTGCCTTATGCCGGTGTGCATGCCGGAAAATTGAAGGGCTATTCAGGAGAGGAAATTCTCAAGGACGAAAAGAAGCTCCTGGAATCTTTGCTGGCGGTTAATGAGGTCTATGACCCTGATGGTCAACCGGTTGTGTTTGATCTTCAGATTGAGGCGGAAATTCTGGGTTGTGAGTTGATCTGGACGGGTAATGGCCCACCGTTGATTGCTTCTCACCCGATGGCAGGCTCAATGGATATCCCCACGCGGATGCCGCTGAAAGAAGACGGCCGTTTGCCGATGATTTTGAGCGTGATGCGCCAGATGAAAACCGCCGTGGGCGATAAAACTGCGCTCTATGGCCTGATTACGGGTCCGATGACCCTGGCATCGCATTTGCGCGGCACCGAAATTTTTATGGATATGATGCGCCGCCCGGAACATTTTAAGAATATCGTGACTTATGTGCGTGATATTGCCAAAGTGATGGTGGATTATTATCTTGAAGCCGGGATGGATGTGATTGCGATCGTTGATCCGCTGATTTCACAAATCTCTCCCAAGCATTTTGCGCAAATGATGAGCGAACCGTATCAGTATCTGTTTGATTATATTCGTGAGAAGGGCGCGTTCTCCTCTTTGTTTGTCTGTGGTGATGCGACGAAGAATATCGAAGTGATGTGCCAGACGGGTCCCGATTCGATCGCCGTGGATGAAAATCTTAACATGATCACCACGAAACAGATTACCGACCGCTATAACATCACCCTGGGTGGCAACATTCCTTTGACAACCAAAATGTTGCTGGGAAACCAGCAGGATAACATGAAATTTGTTGTGGATTTCCTTGACAGTGTGGACCACCATAACCTGATTCTGGCGCCCGGTTGCGATATGCCTTATGACACTCCGATCGAAAATACGGTGGGTTGTTTACAGGCCGTGCGTGACCCTGAAAAAACGAAAAAAATGTTGGCGAATTATTCTGCTCCCCAGCTTGATCTGGATGCAGTGGTGATTCCCGATTACAAGAATTTACCCCGGCCACTGGTTGAGGTCTTCACGCTGGATTCTGCCACCTGCGCTGCCTGCACCTATATGCTGGGGGCGGTGATGGATGCCTCGACCGATTTTGGCCCGAAAATTGATGTGGTGGAATACAAATTTACCGAGCTTGAGAATGTGGCGCGGGTTGTGAAAATGGGCGTTGCCAACCTGCCTTCTGTTTACATCAATGGTGAGCTGAAATACTCTTCATTGATCCCGAACCGGCAGGAACTGGTTGATGAAATTAACAGGGCATTCTAAACAATAGGATGATTATTTCAAAATGAAGTTACACCTGGTGGGCGGCTTTCTTGGCAGCGGTAAGACAACGGCAATCATTGCCGCTGCCAGGTTGTTGATGGCGCAGAAGAAAAAGGTCGGGGTAATTACCAATGACCAGGGAAAATACCTGGTCGACACCTCTTTCTTTCGCCTCAGCGATGTGCCGGTGGTGGAAGTTACCGGCGGGTGTTTTTGCTGTAACTATGATGATCTGGAAGATCGCCTTGATCAACTGTGCGAAAGACTTCAACCCGATGTAATCTTCGCTGAATCTGTTGGATCGTGTGGCGATCTGGTTGCAACGGTGATCAAACCACTGATCGAGTTCGCGGGCAAAAATGTGCAGCCGGCCAGTTTTTCGGTGTTCACCGATAGCCGGCTGTTACAAATTCGCCTGGATGGTGAAGAACTGCCCTTCAGCGAGAACGTGAATTATCTTTTTGACAAGCAGATCGAAGAGGCCGGCATTCTGGTGATTAATAAATCGGATCTGCTCACCGAAGAAGAGGCGCACCAACTCCTTGCAAAGGCCCACCTGCAATACCCCGACAAGGTGATTAAACTTCAAGATTCAACCAACCCAGACCAGGTGCAGACGTGGGTATCGTGGATTGAAGAGGGTGGTTTAACCCTGCCCGAGACGGCGCTGGAGATGGACTATCAGCGTTATGGCGACGGCGAAGCACAACTGGCCTGGCTGGATGAAAAGATTTTTTTGACTGTTCCTGATGGCAGGGGCGGCGAGGTGGTGCGTCATTTGATCGCCGGGATTCTCGCTGAAATAAACCGCCTGGCGGCCCCGATTGGACATTTGAAGTTCATTGCCGAGGGGAATGGGGTGGAATGTAAAGCCAGCATCACCACGTTGCAGGTTCCAGATTTGGAAAAGGTCATACCGCAATTTCAGGGAACAAAGATTTCATTGCTGGTGAACGGACGGGTTGAAATGGACGCTCAAAAATTGAGCGATCTGGTTCATAAGGTTGTTGCAATGGGCTGTGCAGAAATGAAGGCTGAATGGTTGGAGAGTGATGTAAGTTACTTTCACCCGGGTTTTCCCACTCCAACCCACCGGATCCGTTAATGCCACACAACATTCTTTCTGGGGTGCATTTTTATGAGTGAGCATATCCAACGCGTCCAACCTGTTGCAGATCAGGTGTTGAGTATTATCCGGCAGCGCATACGCGACCGGGTCTATGGGCCCGATGATCGTATGCCTGCCGAGAGCGAGCTCGCGTTGGAAATGGGCGTAAGCAGAGCTACCATTCGGTCTGCAATGGCTGCCCTGGCCGCTGAGAAAATTGTCGTAAGACGCCAGGGAGACGGGACGTACATCAATCGCCGGTTTTTAGAGACCAGTACCCATTTTGGGGCGATCAGTGAGTTTACCAGCATGATCCGTTCCAGTGGTAGTGTCCCTTCGATTAAAGCGATCAACACTTTTTCGCGCCCTGCGGTTCAGGCCGAACTGGATTCGTTGGAGCTTCAGCCTGGCAGTAATGTGGTTGTGTTGGTTCGTCTGTTTCTGGCAGATAATCAACCTGCAATTTATTCGATGGATTCGGTCCCTGAAGCGCAGATGTGTCAGAAGTTGTCGCTGACTGATATTGAAGAACCGCTGCCCAACTTTTTTAGGCGATTTTGCAGCCAGGAATTCACCTATGGCATTTCTTCACTTTCAGCTCAAAACCCGCCCCCAGAAGTTGTGGAAGCTTTTTGTTTGCCTCCAAACGCTCCTGTTTTGCGCATGTGTGAGGTGTTCTTTAATGCCCATGATCACCCGCTGGTCTATGCGGTTAATTATTTTAACGAATCAGTCTTTCAATTACGGGTAGCCCGGTCTTTTGATTAAAAAATTAATCGTAGCTGCTCAACCTTTAAAGTTAAATCAGCATTTGAGCTTTGCGTAAAATTTTATACGATCGTTTAAGGTAATGCACGCAATGATCCCCCGGGCTCGAACCGGGGTTAATGGCGAAGCCGGTGAGAGTCCGGCGCTGTCCCGCAACTGTAACCAGTGGGGGGAAAATCAACTGGGAGCCAGGCCGACCGTCATTGCGATCCAGGTTTGTCATGCCCTTCGAGCGAAAGAGGCGATGGATAGTTCTTTTATTCCATCTGCTTGCTGTTTAAGAGCAGACTTCAACCAAACGGAGGTGCATTATAAGGCAACCACCTTTCTGAAAACCCAGCCCAATCAATCGAGAAAAATTTCACATTTCATGGACAAGCAAGTTAGGAGGAGTAAATGAAATCCCTTCGTCTGACAGTATTTTGTCTAATGATCATGGTTTCAATGTTGTTGACATCTTGCGCACCGGCAGCCACACCCGCGCCTGCTGCCCCTGCAGAAGAACCGGCAGCCGCGAGTGGAGAGACTCTGGCTGTGATCTTGACCGGCCCGCACAAGGATTATTCCTGGAATGAGGCTGCCTACAATGCGGCGAAAGCATTGGAAGCCAAAGGCGTAAAAATTGCCATTTCCGAGAGTGTTGCCGAAGGAAACGTGGAAAATGTTCTTCGCCAATACGCAGCGGATGGCTATAAGATGGTTCTGGCCCATTCCTTTGGGTATCAGGATGCCGTATTCAAGGTGGCTGCTGAAACCCCCAACACCTACTATTCTTGGGCGGGTGGTATTCAGAAAATGGGCACCAATGTCGGCGATTATGATCAGCCCTTCTACCAGGCGGTATATCCCATTGGCATTATTGCCGGGAAAGTTTCCAAAACCGGTAAGCTGGGTGCGATTTATGGCTTTGATATCCCGGTATGCCACGCCATGGGCGAGGCATTGCTGGCCGGCGCAAAAACCGTCAACCCGGATGCGCAGTTGATTGTTACCGCAGTGGGTGATTGGATTGACGTCTCCAAGGCAAAAGCTGCCGCACTCGCGCAGGCCGATGCGGGCGTCGATTTCTGGATTGAATGCGGTGAAGGCCCTGCCCTGGGCACCATTAAAGCTGCCGAGGAAAAAGGCGGTTTTGTGACAGGTTATGTGGGTGATATGACCGAAGCAGGCCCCACGGTCGTCTTGACCAATGTGATCTGGAATATGGAACCCCTGATCCAGAAGATGATGGATGATGTGCGCGAAGGGAAGTTTAACGCCCCCTGGTATGCCTATGGTGTTAAAGAGGGTGCAATGCTCTTCTCGGTCAACCCTGGTCTGAAGGACAAGATTCCTGCGGACGCCCTGGCTGCTGCAGAAAAAGCTTTGCAAGATATTAAAGATGGAAAAATTACAGTCGAGTACGTTCCCGAATAGATTCTGATCTGATGTGTCTGGGGTGGTCATTTAATGGCCACCCCAGAATCAAAGGCGGCTCAATTGAACGAGAAACCCCAACTGGTAGTGCAAATGCGTGATATTTGGAAGCGTTTTCCCGGGCTGGTGGCGAATGCCGGGGTGGATTTTGACCTGATTGAAGGCGAGATCCATACTTTACTGGGGGAAAATGGCGCCGGTAAAACGACATTGATGAATATTTTATACGGTTTGGATGAACCAGATCATGGCGAAATTTTCTTGAAAGGGTCCAAAGTTCACTTTAAATCTGCACGTGATGCAATTGCACATGGTCTGGGTATGGTGCACCAACATTTTATGCTTGTACAGCGTTTTACGGTTGCCGAAAACATCACCCTGGGAATGTCATCGCCTCGCGAACCACTTTTGGAAGACCCCAGAGCAATTTATGATCGGTTAATCGAAATATCAGATCGTTATGGGTTGCAAATTAATCCGGCGGCAGAGATCTGGACCCTTTCTGTGGGTGAACAACAGCGCGTGGAGATTCTGAAAGCCCTTTACCACGGCGCAGATGTTCTGATTCTGGATGAACCGACCGCGGTTCTTACACCGCAGGAAGTGGATCATTTGCTTGAGATCCTCCGCCGGTTGGCCAGAGAAAATAAGTCCATTGTTTTTATTACCCATAAGTTAAATGAAGTAATGGCGGTCAGTGACCGGATTACGGTCTTGCGGGATGGAAAATTTGTAAACACCGTCAACGCCAGCGAAACGAGCAGTCAGGAACTGGCCTGTATGATGGTGGGCCGCGAGGTTTTATTAAGAATTGACAAAAAACCCGCGGTTCCGGCTGAGGTGCGCATGTGGGTGGAAGATCTTTGCGCCTCTAATGACAGCGGCTTCAGCGCCTTGTGTAATGTCAACCTGGAAGTTCGCAGCGGTGAGATATTGGGGATTGCCGGGGTGGCCGGAAACGGGCAGACCGAGCTTGAAGAAGTGATTGCCGGTTTACGAAAATGTAGCCATGGAAAAGTAAAAATTTGTGGAAAAGAAGTACAGAATTGCCACCCGGATCAAATTGGAAAATTGGGGCTGGCTCATATCCCCTCTGACCGGTATAAGATGGCAATGTTGACTGATTTTACCGTGGCAGAAAACCTGGTGCTGCAACGAATTGCAGATGAACCGTTTTCTCGTAAGGGATGGATTGATTGGAATTGTGTGCGTTCTGAAGCTCAACGGCTGACCAGCGAGTTTGATGTGCGCACCCCGTCTGTGAATACTCCGGCCGGCAAGCTTTCGGGCGGGAATGCTCAGAAAATGGTGCTGGCCCGTGAACTCGCGCGCAACCCGCGTGTGTTGATTGCTGCCCAGCCTACCCGTGGGTTGGATGTGAGTGCAATTGAATATGTTCACCGCCGCCTGTTGGAATTTCGGGATGCGGGTCTGGCAATTCTATTGATTTCAACCGAATTGTATGAGATTTTTTCCCTCAGCGATCGTATCGCCGTAATGTACGGAGGCAGGATTATGGGGGTGCTTAATGCTGCTGACACCAACCAGAATGAAGTTGGCTTATTGATGGCCGGGGTGAAGGAGATGGAATGTTGCGCGGAGAAATCTTAAGCAAACCCGTTAAAGAAACGGTCTGGAAAAATAAAGTGCACTGGCGTTCGCTCCTGTTTACACTGGGCGGGCCTGTTATTGGCATCCTGCTGGGTCTGGTGATCGGCGGCATATTAATCTTAATTGCAAAAGCAGACCCGATTGGCGCCTATGCCGAGCTGTTTAAAGGCGCCTTTGGTGGCCTGCGACAGATATCTGACACCCTCATCCAGGCCTGTCCGATCATGATCATTGGGCTTGGAATGAGCGCTGCCTTTCGTGCCCGGGTTTGGAACATTGGCGCTGAAGGTCAATACTACATGGGGGCGTTACTGGGCGGGATTGTGGCGCTGTACCTGCCTCCTTACCTTCCCAGGCCGGTTTTGCTGGTGGTGATGCTGCTGGCGGGTGTGGCGGGCGGCATGTTGTGGGGGTTGGTTCCGGCAGTGTTCAAGATTAAAAAAGGGATCAACGAAATTATCTCCACCCTGATGTTAAATTACATTGCAATTCTGCTGATGCAATATCTGGTGCGCGGGCCGTTGCAAGACCCAAGCGGTTATTTGCCCAACAGCGCCCAGTTTTCACCGGTTACCCTGCTGCCCACCCTTTTCGGCTCCCGCATTCATCTCGGGGTTGCGATCTCATTCCTGTTGGCGCCGGTTGTATATTCTCTGCTCTGGAAAACGCCGTTCGGCTTTCAATTGCGCGCGGTTGGATCGCGGGCATCGGTGGCGCGGTATGCAGGGGCCAGAGTGGAAAAGATCATTACATTTGTGATGGTATTCTCAGGCGGTCTGGCGGGTCTGGCCGGTATTATCCAGGTGGCCAGCACCTATACCCGGCTGCGGGCCGCAATTTCCATCAATTATGGGTTCAACGGTGTTCTTGTGGCGCTGCTGGGTAGAATGAACCCGTTTGGGGTTGTTCTGGCTTCGATATTCTTTGCTGCTTTGACCGTTGGCGCGCAATCTATGCATGTTGTTTATCAACTACCGGTAGACCTGGCGAGTGCAATTCAAGCAATTATTGTGCTCTCGGTTCTGGCGGTGGATTCAATGGTTCGCAGGAGGTTCCCAGAATGGACTGGAGCCTGATTCTTAATCAGTCTTTCTTAATATCGATGTTGACCACTTCGGTCGTTCTGGCGGTTCCAATCTTGATCGCTGTGCTGGGCGAGATCATCACCGAATGCTCTGGCACAATGAATCTGGGCTTGGAAGGGATCATGGCCGTCGGTGCAGCCTCGGGGTTTATGGCCAGTTACTATATTCAAAACCAGGGGGGCCCCCTGGTGGCGTGGAGCCCCTGGCTGGGTTTGTTGACCGGCCTGCTGGTTGGAATTCTGATGGGGTTGTTGATGGGTTTTCTGGTCATCCGCTTGAAAGCCGATCAGGTGATCAGTGGGATCACGCTGGTGGTGTTTGGGCTGGGTCTTTCCAATTACCTTTACCGCCAGGCGTTTACGACCCTTTCAGAACGGCTGCAAACGTTCAATCCGATCCACATTCCCGGTGTGAGTGATATTCCCATTCTGGGTGATCTGCTGTTCAAGTTTGACCCGACTGTGTATCTGGCGATTTTTCTGGTGATTGTTGCCTGGTTTTTCCTGTATCGAACCACCTGGGGCCAGAAGATCCGCGCTGTTGGTGAGAACCCTGCTGCGGCCGAAACTTCGGGCATTAGCGTAAACAAGACCCGTTATGCAGCCTTGATCATCGGCACTGCGCTGGTGGGCCTGGCGGGCGCCGTATTAACTGTGGCGCAACTGGGTTTGTTTGTTGAAAACGTGACTGCGGGCAAGGGGTGGATTGCGGTTGCCCTGGTCATTTTTGCCAGATGGCGCAGCCCAAAACTGGCGCTGATTGGTTCGTTGTTGTTTGGCCTGGCCGATTCGATCCAATATCGCATTCAGGCGTTGTTGCAAATTTCGCTGGGCGCACAGACGATTCCCTATGAATTTTTGCTGATGCTGCCCTATATTCTCACGATCGTTGTTCTTTTTACCCGTTCAAACAAGATCAGCGCACCGGCAGCTCTGGGTGAGTCTTATAGCCGCACCCGTTAGGCGGCCGGGGAGGATAGGTCATGTCAACGATTCTATTGGAACACATTGATACCTTAGCCACTTTTGATGCGCAGCGCAGGCTTTTGCACAACGCCTGGGTTTTCGTGCGCGACAACCAGATTGAAGCGATTGGCATTGAGGGGCAGCAGCCTGAGGTGGCAGATCAACGGATAGACATGCGCGCGCATGTCGTCTTGCCCGGGTTGATCAGCACGCACCACCACAACTTCCAGACCCTTTTAAGAAATATCCCGCATATGCAGAATGCCTCGCTGTTTCCCTGGCTTCATGATCTTTATCTGTTGATGAGCGAAGTGCGGGATGAAGACCAATATACCGCCACCATGGTCGCCCACGCAGAGCTATTGCTTTCAGGTTGCACCACCACTGTGGATCACAGCTACCTGAAAGTGAACGACATGAAGTTTGAAACTGAAATTCAGGCTGCACAGGAGATTGGAATTCGTTTTCATCTGGCACGCGGTAGTTTTTCGGTGGGCAAAAGCCAGGGCGGGCTTCCCCCCGATCATATCGTTGAAAAAGAAGATGATATTCTGGCCGATACCGAGCGGCTGATCCAAGGGTTCCATGACCCCAAACCACTGGCGATGGTGCGTGTAGATAACGCCCCCTGTTCGCCTTTCTCGGTGAGCGAACATTTGATGCGTGAAAGCATTCAGATGGCGCGCCGCTATGGGGTGGGAAATCACACCCATTTGGCCGAGAACATGGATGATCATCATTATGTGATGGAGCATTATGGCATGAGCTCTGTCAAAATGGCCGAATCGCTGGGGTGGGTGGGCCCGGATGTGTGGTTTGCCCACGGCGTGGTGTTGGATGATGAGGATATTCAGATCATGGCCCGAACTGGAACGGCCATCTGTCATTGCCCGTGTTCCAATCAGTATTTGGCTTCAGGGGTCTGCAAAGTAAAGCCCATGCTCAAAAAAGGCGTGACGATTGGCCTGGGTGTAGATGGCAGCGCTTCGAACAACTCTTCCAATATGTTGGATGAAGTGCGAACCGCTTCATTATTACAGCGGGTCACCTACGGCGCAGATGCGTTGGCCCCCACCCAGGCTTTGGAACTGGCCACGCTGGGCAGTGCGCGCCTGCTGCGACGGGATGACCTGGGCCGGATTGCCCCCGGTCTGGCGGCCGATTTGATCGGGGTGAATGTGCACAAGCTGTCTTTTGCCGGTGGTCTGCACGACCCGGTTGCAGCGCTGGTGTTATGCGCCTCGGGGCAGGTTGACTTTTCAATGGTCAATGGAAAAATCCGGGTGCTGGATGGCCGCCTGGAGGGTATTGACCTGGAGGCATTAATCAAAAACCAGAACCGCCTGGCCGATGATCTGGTGCGGCGCACCGAAAAACGGTACGGGGTGAATCTGTCGGAACTGGTGTGGCGACGAGCGTATCCTTACGATGATTAATACAAATTGCAATTGGATGGTCATTGCAGGAGAGGTGATCGATGAGTGAAATTCTTGATTATCAGCGCGCAAATACGGTCAAAGAGGCCTGTGAGTTGTTGGAGCGGCCTTCCACCCGTGTCATTGCCGGTGGAACGGATCTCTTATTGCGCATCAATCGGATTAGCACGCCGGTAACCCTGGTGGATATCAACCCGATTAAGGAAATGGTGGGAATTGGGCAGGAGAGCGACGGGATTCGGATTGGCGCCATGACGCACCTGGCCGATATTGCCCGTGCCGGGGTTTTCCAGCAGGACGCCTATCAGGCGCTGGTCAGGGGCGCCATTCAGGTCGGCTCGCCTCAGATCCGCAATCTGGCTTCCATCGGTGGCAATTTATGCAACGCAGCCCCTTCAGCCGATACGGCTGCCCCTCTGCTTGCTCTGGACGCCGTGGCAGAGATCACTTCTCGCAAGGGTGTCCGCACGGTTCCGCTGGCCGAGTTTTTTGTGGGACCCGGAAAGACGGTTTTAACCCAGGGTGAACTGCTTACCTCAGTTTTTATTCCCACCCCGCTTGCCGGAACGAAATCGGTGTATTTCAAGCACAGCCCGCGGCGGGCGATGGACCTGGCCTTTGTGGGTGTGGCGGTGGTGCTTAAGAGTGTGGAAGAACGGCAGACAGCGATTGCGCTGGGGGCGGTGGCGCCAACGCCCATCCGGGTGTATGAAGCCGAGCAATGGATCCAACGGGCGAGTGTGGTAACGGTGGATGTTTTGGCAGAGGCGGCCCGGTTGAGTGTGCAGACGGCCCGACCCATTGATGATGTCCGGTCAACATCTGCTTATCGTAAAGAGATGGTCAAGGTGCTCACCTTGCGTGCTTTGCGTCAGGTTTTTGATTGTTGATGGAGGATTGCGCGATGATGAAATCAATCACACTGAAGGTGAATAACCAGAGTTACCCCGTTAATGTCGAACCGGATGAACTTTTGGTGGATGTTTTGCGCGAAAAGCTGGGTTTGACAGGCACCAAGAAAGGCTGCGGCACCGGAGATTGCGGCGCCTGCACGGTGATCATGGATGGGCGTTCTGTCACTTCCTGCCTGGTGCTGGCCGTGGCGGCCGAGGGGAAATCGATTACGACGATTGAAGGGCTGAGCGTCGATGGAGCGTTGGACCCGATTCAACAGAGTTTTTTGGATCACCATGCCGTTCAGTGCGGGTTTTGCACGCCGGGTCTGGTGCTTTCGACCAGGGCTTTGTTGGATGAAAACCCCCACCCAACCGAAGATGAGATCCGTCGCGGCATCTCTGGAAATCTTTGCCGCTGCACGGGTTACCAGAAGATCGTGGAGGCCATTCAAGCCGTCTCTGAAGATGCGGGCGGAGGTGTGTCATGAGCGAAATGGTCATTGGAAAATCGGTGCCGAGGATTGATGGAGAAATCAAGGTCTCTGGTAAGGCAAAATATATCACCGACCTTTCACGCCCGGGAATGTTACATGCCAAAGTGTTGTTCAGCGACCGGCCGCAGGCGAAAATCCTCCATATTGACACCAGCAAGGCCAAAGCTCTGGAAGGGGTGCGGGCAGTTATTACAGCCGCTGATGCGCCCAAAATTTTATATGGCCTGTATTTGTTTGACCGGTATATCTTTGCTCGCGATCGAGTGCGCCATATTGGCGAGCCCATTGCGGCTGTTGCAGCAGTTTCGAAAAAAGTGGCCTTGGCCGCGCTTAAATTGATTGAAGTGGAATATGAAGATCTGCCGGCTGTTTTTACGATTGAGGATGCGCTAAAGCCAGATGCACCCATCATCCACCCGGATATTAAGGACTACAAAGGGATTGGTCCCTACATCAAATATAGCAATGTGTGCATGGATGCCAGCATCAGCCTGGGAAATGTGCAAAAAGGCTTTGCCGAGGCAGATTTCATCTTTGAGGACGAATATCGTACCAGCCCCATGCACCAATCGTCCATCGAACCACATGCCTGCCTGGCCGAATTTGATACCACAGGCAAGCTGACAGTGTGGACCGGGACGCAACAACTGAGTGTGTGTCATTCAGAACTTTCGCGCGCGTTGGGCCTGCCGCAAACACAGGTGCGGGTGATTGCAGCCTGGCTGGGCGGCGGTTTTGGCGGAAAATTAAAATCTTTGTTTGAACCCATTTGCGCCCTGCTGGCAAAAGCGGCCGGGATGCCGGTTAAGCTCGAATTGACTCGCGAAGAAGAGTTTGCCGTCACCCACCCGCGCGCCAATTTCACCATCCGCATGAAAACCGGCGTGAAAAAGAACGGTAAATTGGTGGCAAGAGAAGTTGATGTGACCTGTGATATGGGCGCGTATTCTGACCATGCCATTGGAATGGTTCCTCATGCGATGAAATTTGGCACCGGCCCCTACAATATCCCGAACTGCAAGGTTCGTGGCCGGGCAGTGTATACGAACAACCCCGATTGGGGCTGTATGCGCGGGTATGGCGGGTCTGAAATTGCCATTGCCTATGAAAGCCAGATGGACGTAATTGCCAGAGCCTTAAAGATCGACCCGGTGGAATTGCGCAAGATGAACCTGGTGCAGGAAGGTGAGGTGTATCTTTCGGGGCAGGAACTGCGCTCAGTGCACATTCAAGAAACCATGGACCAGGCGGTTAAGGCTTCGCATTATGCAGAGAAAAAGGGGAAGATGGGCCCCAACCGGGGAATCGGCCTGGCGAATTCCATCCTGAACACCGGCCTCTTGGCTTCTTCGGCTTTTGTTAAGTTAAATGAAGATGGCACGGTCAATATTATCACCGCCGTCACCGATCTTGGAACGGGCAATCTGACAGTTTTGTGCCAGATTGTGTCTGAAACCCTGGGGGTTCCGATGGAGCATGTCAGTGTGGCCCAGCAAGATTCGGACGTTGCCCCCTATGACACGGGTTCGATTGCCAGCCGGACCATTTTTGATGCGGGCAATGCGGTGCTTCGGGCCAGTGTGGATGCGCGCAATCAGCTTGTCAAGATTGCTGCACGAATTTTTGAATGTGACCCTGAGGATATTAAGACGGAACGCGGCCTTGTATTTGATAAAAATCAGCCATTGGAAACAAGAACCATCCGCGATATTGCCTTCGAAGCGGTCTACCAGGACAGCCAGGGCCCAATTCTGGGCCGGGGATCCATTCTAATTGATCCGATGGAAAGCCATTCGGTTGGCGAGGGCTTCTTTGAACGTCCGGCAGGCAGTTTCACTTTTGCCACCCATGTGGCCGAAGTTGAGGTGGACCCCGAAACCGGGCAGGTTAAAGTGTTGAATTATACTGCCAGCCATGACGTGGGCAAGGTGATGAACCTGGCCGGGATTGAAGGACAGGTGGAAGGCGGGGTGGTTCAGGGTTTCGGGTACGGGTTGTTTGAGGAGTTGGTATTGAAAGACGGCAAGATCCTCAATCCAAACTTTACCGATTACCGGGTGCCCACGGCAATGGACGCGGCTTTCCACATTCAGACTGACTTTGTGGAAATTCCGGAATCGCGCGGGCCCTATGGGGCGAAAGGTTTTGCCGAACAACCGTTTATCGCACCTACCCCTGCCATTGCCAATGCAATTTTGGATGCAATTGGTGTGCGTGTCACCCAGATTCCGATTTCACCGGAACGGTTGTATTGGGAAATTCAGAAACAGGACATTAACCCTTAGGAATGATCATGCTTGCTGTTCTGGCTGGCATGAACCGGCATATTCAAAACCAAAAATTATTGATTTGATAAGGAGAAGAAAATGGATCGCGAACAAATTATTACCAAACTGAAACAGGCCGTGATGGAAGGGGATGAAGTTGCGGCGCAGGCGGCAGCAGAAGAAGGGTTGAACAGCGGGATGGACCCGTTGGAGATCGTGCGCGGGAGCATACAGCCGGCGATGGATGAGATTGGGGACCAATATCAGGCGGGTGAAGTGTATCTGCCGGAGCTGGTGCTGGCGGGCGATGCGGCGAAGCTGGCGATGGACGTATTGATGTCGAAGCTGGATGCCGAAGGCGCGAATCGGATGCAAAAGGGGACGGTGGTGTTGGGGGTGGTGTATGGCGACAACCACGATATCGGCAAGAACCTGGTCATGGCAGTATTGTCGGCCAACGGGTTCAAGGTGATCGATTTAGGGGTGAACTGCCATCCGAAGACATTCATTGAGACGGCGATCAAAGAGAAGGCCGACATCATCGCGATGTCGACGCTGATCACGACCTCGATGCCGTATCAGCGGCAGATCATTGAGACGCTGAAAGCGATGGGGAAGCGGGAAGAGTTTTATTGCATCGTAGGGGGCGGGCCGATCACGCCAGAATGGACCGAGAAGGTTGGGGCAGACGGGTATGGTCGGGATGCGAAAGACGCGGTGGCGGTATGCTTGAAATTGATGGAAAGCGGCGTGAAACCACCCCTGCAAACCCCCATGCTTGAAAACGCATTACTGAGCCAATAAAAGTTTTTTCATTTATATATGAAATTAGGAGATAAATATGCAAAACAAGCCCGATATTTATGAAATTTTGGAACGCGCCCACAATGGTGAGTATTGCACGGCGAAGGATTGGGATCTTAAAAAAGTCCGCGGTTCGATTCGCAGAATATTGAAAGATCATGGTCTGGAACACACCTGTGATGTAAACAACCCGATTAATACCGATTATGACCTGGCAGACCGCTTTTATAAAGCCGGTTTTGAACTGGCGTTGGAACTGGGGTACTGGGTTGAGGATACCGAACGCATTATCCAGGTTTCGCAGGAAGAGCTGGAAAGTGCGTTGAAATTTGCCCCCGCCGAAGTTTTTGTGGGTGAGGGCAAGGATGGCACCTGGATTAAATCACGCACGCCGGGTGATCCCTATCCGTGCAAGCAGGCCTGCTCGCTGGGTATTACCGTTAGCGAAGATATTTATATGCAGCTTGTTTCGGGCATTGCCAGCCAGCGGGAAGTTGATATTTTGGAAGCCGGTTCGTTGACCACCGTGCATGGCCATGAAGTTCTCTCGGGCACTCCCTGGGAGACATTGATGGGCTATGCTCATGGGCAGATGCAGCGTGAAGCTCGCCGCCGCGCGGGCCGCCCAGGGATGGGTGGCATTGGCTCGATCTCGGCCACCACTGAATTTGGGCAGTTCGGCGCTTATGGCACCCCCGGCGGCTTTTTGCCAACCGACCTGGCGTTGATTCTCTTCCCCTCTGAAATGAAGATCGATTACCGCACATTGAACAAGGTGGTTCACACGCTTAATATGGGCGGCATGATCAAAGCCGACTCACCGGCGATGATCGGCGGTATGCCCGGCCCGGCAGAAGGGGCTGTGATCTCCAATGTGGCCTGCTCCATCTTGTCTTATGCAATTTTACAAAACCACGTGGGCGGCGGTGAAATCTATGATGTGCGCTATCTGGCAAACGTAAACCGTGAAGGTTTATGGGCTCTGGGCATGGTTACCCAGGCATTGTCGCGCAATACGCATATCCTGCTTCACAATATTGCCAATGAAGTGTCTGGCCCTTGCACCCGCACACTTTTGTATGAAATTGCCGCCGGGCAGGCAACCCTGGCTTCCTGCGGTTCATCGGTTTCCACCGGCCCGCGCACCGCGGGTGGAAAATTGAATGATTATATTACCCCGCTGGAATGCCGTTTTGCCGCTGAGGTAACCCATAAAACCTCGGGTATGGATCCGAAGGATGTCAACGAAGTGGTTAAGAAGCTGCTGCCGTTGTATGAAGACTCCATCAAGACCCCCGACCTTGGTAAACCGTATCAGAAAGCCTATGATGTAAGCACTGGTAAACCCACCGAGGAATGGGAAAGCATCTACGACAGTGTCAAGAAGGAAGTTCGTGAGATGGGTATTCCGCTTGATAATTTCTAACCCGGAATTCCACAGCCGGGTGTAATACTCCGGGCGAGGAGAGATGTTGGTTCAAGAAAGACTCTCCTTGCCCGGTTTCAATTGAAGCATGGCCCAGCGCGGTTATCTTATTTTCAATTAAGAAAACCGGCGGATAATGGGTTTAAGCGGATCTAAAATTTTGGTGCAGAAATTTTTTATTGGGGTGTATGCTATGCCAGTATTAACCGATTGGCCGGTGGATCTTTCTGTTGAAGATGTTTTTCGCATTCAACATGCCAATATTGAAATTATCCGGCAGCGCCGCCCGGGCATTGTCGAGATGACTGAAAGAGGCGTGCGGCAAGCTGCGGGCCTGGTTCACCCTGTGGTGGTCTATCAAACCGTGGCGGTGGACCGAATTGAATCTGGCGGGGTTTTCCTGGCGGGCGGTTTTCAATTAACGGGCAGCTTTCTTGCCAGGCAACTTGCCGGCGCCGAAGAGGTGGCGGTGGTTGTTTGCACCATCGGTTGTGAGGTGGAGAATTACGCCTCGACACTGATGACCGAGAACAAACACGTTGAAGGTTATGCCGTTGATAGCGCTGGGATTGTTGCCATAGGCCAGATAGCCGACCGGTTCTATTCAAACCTGGAAGTTGAAGCAAACTCAAACGGAAAGCAAACTTCTTATCGGTTTAGCCCGGGTTTGCCCGAATGGTCAGTGACACAGGGCCAGCCGGAGATATTTTCGATCCTCGAGAATGTTAACAGTGCGGTGCAGCTTTGTGCCAGTATGCAAATGTTTCCGGTGAAATCGCTATCTTACGTGGTGGGAATTGGAAAAGACCTGGTGCGTAAAGGGAATGAGTGTGCATATTGCGGAATGCGCGATCGCTGCACGTTTCGGAAGGAACACGATGCACATCTGGCCGGCGATACCTGCCACCGTAGATCTAAAGCCGAAGTTTTAAAGTAACCGGGAACAGAAACCGAGATGACCTTAAACAAGCTGCTGCGTGTGGATTTTGAACCGATCGGCAGACGGGTGGAAGTCGAGCCGGGATCGACTTTGCTTGGTGCTGCACAGTGTGCCGGGATTGATCTGGTTGCGGTTTGCGGGGGTATGGGCACTTGCGAACGCTGCAAGGTTCAGGTTGGCCGCGGAGAGCTTTCTTTGCTGACCGAGGTGGAAAAATCGGTCTTTTCGGAATTTGAAGTGCAAAGCGGAATGCGCCTGGCCTGTCAGGCAAGGGTGCAAACCGATTGCCTGGTGAATGTCCCCCCGGAATCACTGACCACCCCTCAGCGCCTTCAGTTGGAAAGCCAGGGAAAGGTGGCCGTTGCCGATCATCTGAATCGTGTGATCCAGATCGCTCTGGAGGAACCTGATCTGGAGGATTTGCGTTCAGACAGTGTTCGTATAACCCATGATCTTGAAGCCAGGGGGATCAAGCATGCTCGGTTTCGGTATGGGGTTCTCAAAACACTGTCAGAAGATATCCGGGCGCTTGAGTGGAGATTTCAGGTGGTCTTGCAGCGCTCTGAGATCATTGCCGTTTTACCTCAAAACCGGCGGCCCCTGGGCCTGGCGGTTGACATTGGCACGACCAAAGTGGCTGCCTACCTGCTGGATTTGAAAAGCGGCGCCACCCTGGCGCAGCAAAGCGCAATGAACCCCCAGATTCATTACGGCGAGGATGTGGTCAGCCGTATTTTTTTCTGCATGGAAAACACGGCAGGCCGCGAAATTTTGCAGCAGCGGATGGTGGAAACCCTTAATGCCTTGATTGTTGAGCTGTGTGAACAGGCTGCGACAGTTCCTGAAGCGATTGTGGATGCGGTGGTGGTGGGAAATACGGCCATGCACCATCTCTTTGCCGGGCTGCCCATTCAACAGTTGGGTCTGATGCCGTTTATTCCGGCCGTCAGTGAACCGCTGGAGATCTCGGCTGAAACTCTGGGCCTGAAGGTTGGCCCTGGCGCAAACGTATATTTGCCAGCGAATATTGCCGGTTATGTGGGCGCCGATCATGTTTCGATGATGCTGGCAACCGAAGCGTATCAGGCCCAGAATACGGTTATTGCGGTGGATGTGGGCACCAACACCGAAATCTCGCTGGTCTCGAACGGAAAGATTTTGTGTTGTTCGTGCGCGTCGGGCCCGGCTTTTGAGGGTGCACACATCCACGAAGGGATGCGCGCTGCATCTGGAGCGATTGAACGGGTGCAAATTGAGGGTGATGCGATCCATCTTTATACGGTAGGGGGGCAGCCCCCGGTTGGGATTTGTGGCTCGGGAATTCTGGATGCGATCGCGGAGATGGTTCGGGTGGGGATTATTGATCGGCAGGGGAAATTATCGCTCGCCTCTGCGCGCATTGTAGGAGATGGGCGGGGGAAAAAATTCGTTCTGGCTTCAAAAGAGCAGACCGGCACGGGCCGCGAATTGACCATTTCGCGGCAGGATATTCAAGAGATTCTGCTTGCCAAAGCCGCAATTCGCACTGGAATTGAGATTTTGCTGATCGAAGCCGGAATTCAGGCCTCACAAATTGACCGGTTTATTGTTGCCGGCGCCTTTGGCACCTATATGGATCTGCGCAGCGCCGTCCGAATTGGCATGTTCCCCGGCCTGCCAATGGAGCGCTATTCGCAGGTGGGAAATGCTGCCGGCTCGGGGGCCCGCCAGATGTTGATTTCGGGCAAGCTGCGCCGGAGGTCTGAAAAATTTGCCGGTGAAATGACCTATGTCGAGCTGACCAGTCACCCTCAATTTAAGGCTGTCTTTTTGGGCGCCATGAACTTCTCTGGAGTGCCTGCTTCTGAGTAGTGTGGTTTTTACCGTTTTGACAGACACAGATCACTGGTAAGGATAGGACCGCCGATGCACTGTGGCGGTCATATTGACATGGTAGCGTTTTTCGGTGCGGGCGACCAGCTCTGCTGAACGGTGGTTGAGCTCTTTAATTAAGGCTGGCAGATCGACACCCAGCAGTTGGCCTTCCTGTACGCGGAGAGTGCCATTGACGATGGAAAGATCCACCTGTCCAACATCACAAAATACCAGCCCGGCAACGGGGTCGTGAAGGCCGCCGGCAAATTCAAGCCGGTTGGTGTTAATTCCGATGATATCGGCGGCTTTTCCAGGGGCGATTGCGCCCAGGTCTTCGCGTCTGAGCAGCCTGGCAGACCCGGTTAGCGCAAGTTCAAGCGCCTGGGTGGCCGAAAAAGCTTCGCCGCCATATTTCACCCGCTGCAAAAGCAGCGCGCTGCGCACCTCGCGCAGCATGTTGGAGGCGTTGTTGGCTGCGCTGCCATCCACACCCAGGCCGACCGGCGCACCTTTTTTAAGCAATGGAACCGCCGGGCAGATTCCTGCGGCAGTGTACATGTTGGAATTGGGGCAATGTGTCACCCCGGTGCCGGTGCGCGCCATTAAATCCATTTCGCCATCATCCAGCATAACGCCATGCGCATACCAGACATCCGGGCCGGTCCAACCCCAGTCGTCTGCCATATAGACCGATCGTTTGCCATACTGGGCCATGACATAATCCAGGTCGGCCGGGCACTCTGCCAGGTGGGTATGGCTGCCCACGCCATATTTTCGCGCCATTTCAATGCTTTCACGCATCAGCCGCGGTGAGACCGAAAATGGTGAGCAGGGGGCATTATCCACCCGCAGCATGGCGTTGGGTTGGGGGTCATGGTAGGTTTGGATCAACCGCTCGGTGTCGGCGAGGATATCATCTTCGTCTTCCACAATATCATCGGGCGGTAGACCACCTTTGCTTTGCCCAACCGAAAAACTGCCGCGGGCCAGATGAAAGCGAATGCCCATCTCTTGGGCGGCCCGGATCTGGGTATCAAACTGCATATCGTTGACTTTTAAATAAGCATGATCCACACTGGTTGTACACCCTGAAAGCAGCAGTTCGGCATGGTTCAACCTGGAGGCGATGTAGTAATCTTCGTCATACACTTCACTCATCAAACGATACATGTGGTGCAGCCAGGGAAACAGCGTGATATCCTGCAATACTGGAATATTTCGTAATAAACACTGGAAAAGGTGGTGATGTGTATTAATTAAGCCGGGCAGCACGACGTAGCCGCTCAAATCGAGACGCTGGTCTGCAAGCGGCGGGGGGGTGCTGCCGACGCCCACGGCTTCGATCACCTGATCGCGGATCAAAATCCAGGCATCCTTCAGGCGGGTGCGGTCTGCATCAAACGTTGCCAGGGTATCGATATGTTCCAAAAGTAAGGTGCTCATTGAATGCTCCTGTGGGTAAGGCAGATTAAATTATCGGCCAATTCGACTGGATAACCAGACCTGCCCGTTGGGCAACTTGCTTTGAGCGCAGACGCGCACTCTCCAGAATGGCTTCTTCATCCAGGGTGTGTACCTTGCGATTCTGCATTAAGATTTTCCCATCTACCACCACGGTGTCTACGTCGCTGCCATGCACCGCATAGACAATTGTGGAGACAGGGTCGAAACACGGCGTAAGATGAGGTTTATCCATGTCGATGATGATGAAATCGGCGCGTTTGCCAACTTCAAGCGAGCCAATCTGGTCGTCCAACCCCATTGCGCGGGCGCCGCAAATGGTTGCCATTTCCAGAATGTTTTCGGCCGGAACCACAGTGGGGTCTTTTTCGCGCAGGCAGGCGAGGTAACTTGCCATGCGCATGTCGCGGAGCATGTCATAGGTATTGTTGCTGGGGCCGCCATCACACCCCAGAGAAACATTAACCCCGGCCTGGAGCAATCCGTGAATGGGGGCGATTCCGGTGGCGGTTTTGGAGTTGGAGGCCGGATTATGCGAGACATGGGTGCCGGTATCTGCCAGTATTTTCCAATCTGCCGGGTCAGACCAGACAAAATGGGCCAGCACGGTGCGCGGTCCCAGCAGACCGTGCGTGGCGGCAAATTCAGTGGGTGATCTAAACCCTTGCGCGACCGCATAATCGATATCTTCTTTTACCTCTGAAAGGTGAATCGTGATGCCCATCCCGCGTTCAGATGCCAGTTTGCTGATCCGATCATAGATGGCAGGAGTTACACCGCCGGGGGTGCGGGGGCCAAACCAGATCTGAACCCGCCCATCACCAGACCCGTTCCAGCGCTCATAAGCCGCCAATGTATTGGATATGCTTTCTTCGCCATCTTCCACCATTCCCACATGCATCACCCCCTCAGCTTTTGCATAAGAGGGAAGATCCATGATAATTTTGCCAATGGCGGCGCGCATCCCAGATTGAATAACCGTTTCGACCACACCATCAATGCCGTAACGTTCAGCCAGCATACTCTCGATGAATGCCGTAGTGCCAGATTTGATCATCTCCAGCGCACATAAGGCCGCGCTGGCTCGTCCGTCTTCGGCAGAGTAATTGCCCTGCAGCACCCACACGCGTTTGGTTAACCAGTCGATCAGACTGAGGTCATCTGCGCAGCCTCGAATCATCGCCTGCGCCTGGTGCACATGGGTGTCAATTAACCCGGGCAGCAGAATATTCCCATTACAATTGATTCTGCGTTTTTCGGGATATTTCTCCACCACTTCTGCGCTTTTTCCCAGGGCGACGATTTGATTGCCGGTAACAGCCACGGCTGCATGGGTGAAGATTTGCCGTTTGGCATTCATTGAGAGAATTGTAGCGTTTTCGAAAATCATTTTTACCTCGTCATGAATTCGAATCTATCGCAACCGGGCAAAATGGATATCCGGCGTCTATGGATGTTGTCTGTTGGGGTATCAGGAATTGTGGAAGTGCTGACTTTAGCTAACAAAAATCATTATACGACCTGGCTGCCTGACTTGGGACCCTGCAATTAAACGCCAAAACTTGCTTAAGATGATAGTCATATGACGTTTATCACCCTTATTCTGTGTTCCGAAGAGATATCCTGCGCAGCTATTGTATGAAAAGGAAAACCATCTAGAATGATAATATCAATTAAATAAATTCATCGTTATAGCAATCCATTTTCTCTAGATACGGGCACAGGATGTTTAATCCAGGCTTTCTGTCGGGTGTCGTTTACGTGTATAGGTTCAAAAATGGATCCCCGTTTTCCCTAAAAACATCAAATTGATCCATTCATAATATTCCCCGGTGATGTTTCGTAAACCTTTAATCCTGCAACCCGGTGGAATACATCTTGATTAATGTTAGTTCGGGGTTAGGAGAAAAGATTCTTGTCTCGAATTCATGTTCGTTAATTCCTTTAATTGGATTTAACGCTTTTCGATATATCGAATCAATTTTATTATCGCACCACCCAGGAGCAGATTATGAAAAGCAAACCCGATATCTATGAGATTTTGGAACGAGTTCACAATGGTGAGTATTGTTCGGCGAAAGATTGGGACATTAAAAAGATCAACCGTACAATTCGCCGTATTTTGCAGGCTCATCATCTCGAAAAAGTTTGTGACCCTGAAAACCCGGTTAACTTTGATTATGATCTGGCCGACCGTTTTTATAAGGCGGGTTTTGAAGCAGCTTTGGAGCTGGGTTACTGGTGTGAAGACACCGAGCGTATTGTGAAAGTGGATCAGGAAGAACTGGAAGCCGCGTTAAAGTATGCCCCTTCCGAATTGTTCTTTGGCGAAGGCAAAGATGGCACGCTGCTCAAGACACGCACGCCGGGTGACCCTTATCCGTGCAAGGTGGCCTGTTCACTGGGCATTACCGTCAGTGAAGAGATTGCCATGCAGGTGTTGACCGGAATTGCCAGTGAACGCGAAGTGGATATTCTGGAAGGGATTACTCTGACCACAATTCGCGGCCACCAGGTATTGACCGGCACCCCCTGGGAAACGCTGATGGGTGGTGAATATGGCCGAATGCATCGTGAGGCCCGCCGCCGCGCCGGACGGCCCGGAATGGCTGGCTGGGGTTCCATTTCGGCGACCACCGAATTTGGTCAGTTTGGCGCCTACGGCACGCCGGGCGGTTTTAACCCGAAAACCGACCTGTCTTTGATCCTTTTCCCATCTGAAATGAAAATCGATTACCGCACATTGAACAAGGTTGTTCACACCCTTAATATGGGCGGTTGTGTTAAGGCCGATTCGCCTAGTATGATCGGCGGAATGCCGGGTTCGGTTGAAGGGGCTGTGGTTTGTGAAATTGCGTGTTCACTGCTTTCATACGCCATTTTGCAAAACCATGCCGGCGGCGGGCAGATGTATGATGTGCGTTACTTAAGCAATGTCAACCGCGAAGGTTTGTGGGGTTTGAGCGTGGTCAATCAGGCGCTTTCGCGAAACACGCATACTCTGCCGGTAAATATCGCTAATATCGCTTCGGGCCCCGTTACTGCAAACGTGTTGTACGAAATTGCAGCCGGTCAGGCCACCATCGCATGTTCCGGGGCATCGGCAACCATTGGGCCACGCACGGCCGGTGGAAAGCTGAATGATTATGTCACGCCCCTTGAGTGTCGTTTCACGGGTGAAGTTTCGCACGCTGCTTCTGCCATGCAGCCCAGAGTTGTCAACGAAATTGTCAAACAGATCGTTCCCAGGTATGAGAGTGTTCTGAAAACGCCGGATATCGGCAAGCCGTACCAGCTTGCTTATGATGTGTCCACCGGTCTTCCGACGCCAGAGTGGGAAGGGATCTATCATCGTGTGCGCAGTGAAATGAAAGACCTGGGGATTGCGTTGGATTAGACCCCGTGTCGGATGGGGACCTTTAAATGTTCTTTTGAAAAGGTCACCGATGGAAAAATATTTGGCTCAGTATGAATATTGCTAAAGCAAGGAAGGCTACCATGTCCGAAGATATTTTGAAGGCACTGAAACAGGCCGTGATGGAAGGGGATGAAGTTGCGGCGCAGGCGGCAGCAGAAGAAGGGTTGAACAGCGGGATGGACCCGTTGGAGATCGTGCGCGGGAGCATACAGCCGGCGATGGATGAGATTGGGGACCAATATCAGGCGGGTGAAGTGTATCTGCCGGAGCTGGTGCTGGCGGGCGATGCGGCGAAGCTGGCGATGGACGTATTGATGTCGAAGCTGGATGCCGAAGGCGCGAATCGGATGCAAAAGGGGACGGTGGTGTTGGGGGTGGTGTATGGCGACAACCACGATATCGGCAAGAACCTGGTCATGGCAGTATTGTCGGCCAACGGGTTCAAGGTGATCGATTTAGGGGTGAACTGCCATCCGAAGACATTCATTGAGACGGCGATCAAAGAGAAGGCCGACATCATCGCGATGTCGACGCTGATCACGACCTCGATGCCGTATCAGCGGCAGATCATTGAGACGCTGAAAGCGATGGGGAAGCGGGAAGAGTTTTATTGCATCGTAGGGGGCGGGCCGATCACGCCAGAATGGACCGAGAAGGTTGGGGCAGACGGGTATGGTCGGGATGCGAAAGACGCGGTGGCGGTATGCTTGAAATTGATGGAAAGTGGCGTGAAACCACCCCTGCAAACCCCCATGCTTGAAAACGCATTACTGGGACATGGATAATTGAGTGCATAAAATCGCTGCTGTTGCGAATACAGCAGCGAGAACGAATATACCGTCGGGAGAATTTATGTGGAACAAATACTTTATTGTAACCAGCAGCGAGGAGGCGCTAGAGATTCTGGCTGAAAAACAAGAGACATGCCGCCTGATTGCCGGTGCCACCGATTTGATGCTTGAGTTGGAGCGCGGGGTTCGCAAAGGAATTGGCACGCTGGTGGATATCTCTCGAATTTCAGGCCTGGATTCGATTTGTGAAGACGAGCAGGGCATGATTCATATTGGTGCGCTCGTGACGCATAATCAATGCCTGGGTTCAGCCTTGCTGTGCGAAAAAGCGCTCCCCCTGGTTCAGGCTTGCTGGCAGGTGGGTTCACCACAAATTCGCAATCGCGGCACGATTGCCGGCAATTTAATCACAGCTTCACCTGCCAATGACACCATCAGCCCTTTAATGGCGCTGGGTGCAGAAGTGTGCCTCAAATCTGTCACCGGCCTGCGTTGGGTGAACCTCAACGCATTTTATACCGGGGTGCGCAAGACGGTGATGCGGCCGGATGAAATGATGACCGAAATTCGTTTCCCGGCGCTGCGGTCTTCCGATCAGGGATTGTTTTTTAAGCTGGCATTGCGAAATGCGCAGGCGATTTCTTTGCTTAATGCGACCATTCTTTTGCAGAAAAAAGGGGATGTGGTCGAGAAGGCGGTAATCACCCTGGGCGCTGTTGCACCAACCATCATCCATGTGCCCGAAGCAGAAAAATTCCTGGCGGGAAAAGTGTTAAGCGAAGATGTGATCGAAAAAGCCGCCGAGTTTGCCAGCCAGGTTGCCAGCCCGATTACCGATGTGCGCTCCTCGGCTGTGTATCGCAAAGAAATGGTTAAGGTCACCATACGGCGTGGTTTGCGGGCGCTGGCGCAGGGTGAATGCCTGGTGCCGATTTCCAAAAACCCGGTTTTGTTAGCTTCAGCATCAACTTCTGCGCAAAAGCTGGATGGCGGGTATGTTAGTGATGAACCGATTGAGACAACGGTGAATGGTCAGCCCCGCACTTTTGTGAATGGGCAGCACAAAACCCTGGCCCGTCTGTTGCGTGAAGAGGGTCAGCTTCAGGGTACCAAAATTGCATGTGGAGAAGGTGAATGCGGTGCGTGCACCGTATGGTTGGATGGCAAGGCCGTAATGAGCTGCCTTGTTCCGGCACCGCGGGCTCATGGCGCAGAGATCGTAACCATTGAGGGGCTGGAAAAAGAGGGTGTGTTGCACCCGGTGCAGAATGCTTTTGTGGAATATGGGGCTGTCCAATGTGGTTTTTGCACTCCGGGGTTTGTCATGTCGGCGGCGAAACTCTTTGAAGAGAAAAAGAACCCGAGCCATGAGGATATTGTTTTTGCCATCTCGGGCAATCTTTGCCGCTGCACAGGATATTACAAGATTATTGAAGCGATTGAATATGCGGCGCATGAGCTGGCCCCTGCTTCAGGTTCTGAGTTTTAGGAGGTTGTGATGCCCTATATTGGTGAATCTTCCATTCGTGTTGATGCGTTGGATAAGGTGCGCGGAACTGCACAGTTTCCTTCGGATATTAATCTGCCTGACCAGGCCTACATGAAGATCCTGTTCGCCGGCCGCCCACATGCAATTCTTAAATGCGTCGATACTCACCTGGCAGAGCAGGTGGAAGGTGTTCTGGCCGTGTTAACCGCGAAGGATGTTCCGGTTAATGAATTTGGCTATTACATAACCGATCAGCCTGTTTTGTGCGGGCCGGGTTCAGCCAGGTTGTATGCCGACCGGGTTTGCTACCCCGGTGACAAGGTGGCGCTGATCATTGCCGAGAGCGAAGAAATAGCCGAACACGCCAGAAGTTTGATCCGAATGGAATTTGAGGATCTTCCGCTGGTGATTGACCCCGAAGAGGCGATGAAAGCCGATGCGTTTGTGCTGCACCCTGATCAGGGCAGCAATGTCTTCGAATATAAGAAGATCCGCAAGGGAGATGTGGATCGGGCGTTTCTTGAAGCTGATGTGATTGTGGAAGGCGTATATCAAACCCCGGCGCAGGAACACGCTTTTCTTAACACTGAATCTGGTGTTGGGTATATTGATGAAAATGGTCGGGTGGCGATGATGGTTACCGGGCAGTGGGCGCATAAAGACCGGAAACAGATTGCTCATGCGCTTGATTTGCCCGAAGAAAAGGTACGTGTAATTTATCCTGCTATTGGCGGCGCATTTGGTGGACGGGAAGATATTGGGGTGCAGATTGCTCTGGGGCTTGCCGCCTGGACCCTCCACCAGCGGGGGATTGAACGCCCGGTTAAGGTGGTTCTTAACCGCGAAGAATCGACCTACGACCATTGTAAGCGCCACCCGATTAAGATTTATGCCCGTTGGGCGGCCAGAAACGATGGAAAAATTCTCGCTGCGCAGGCAAAAATCATCGCAGATGGCGGCGCTTATCTTTTTACCACTTCGGTGGTTTCCACAGTCACCATGCTGAATGTGACCGGCCCCTATGAGATCCCCAATGTGAGCGTTGATTCATATGACGTTTATACCAACGCCGTCCCGCGCGGGGCCATGCGCGGCTTTGGCGGCCCGCAGGGTGCTTTTGCGGCTGAAATGCAAATTGCAAAACTGGCAGAAGCGCTGGGGATGGACCCGGTTGAGCTGCGGATGCGCAATATCGCGGTGGAAGGGACGCACATGTCCACCGGAGAGGCTTTCCCGCCGGGTGTGACGATGCAGCCGGTGTTGGAAACCTGTGCGGTTGAGATGGGCTGGGAAAAGATCGGCGGAACGTGGCAAAGAAGGGAAAATTACCCCCACGAGGTTCCTGGCAAACCCCATTTGCGCCGCGGCATTGGCATTGCATGTTCTTTCAAGAACACCGGTTTTGGAACAGGGTATCAGGAAAATTGTTCGATTACGCTGGAGCTTTTTGGCGAAAAAGATATTGAGCGGGTGGTTGTCAAACACACGGCCACCGAGGTTGGGCAGGGCACCCATACTGTGATCCGGCAAATGACAGCCGATGCACTGGGTGTTCCGTTTGAGATGGTCAAGGTGATGAACCCGGATACCAGCCAGAGCGACGACAGCGGCGCGGTTTCGGCCTCTCGAATGACCTTTATGATCGGGAATGCCATTTGTGAAGCGGCTGCGATTGCCTTAAAACAGTGGCAGGATGAAGAACGCCCGGTTATTTTAACGCATAAGTATCTGGCGCCAAAAACCACTCCCTTTGATCCTGAAACCGGGCATTGTGACCCAATGGTATCCATGTCTTACACGGCTGAAGCCGTGGAACTGGAAGTGGATTTGGAGACGGGCCAGGTGAATTTGCTGCGGGTGTTATGTGCCAATGATATTGGTAAGGCAATTAATCCCGTTCAGGTGGAGGGACAATTGCAGGGTGGTTTGATTCAATCGTTTGGGTATGCGCTGATGGAAAATTTTGTTGAAAAAGATGGCTATATTCTTACCCCAAATTTTTCGACTTACTTAATCCCTACTGTATTGGACCTGCCGAAAAAACTGGACCTGAAAATTCTGGAAATTCCCGACCCGCGCGGCCCATGGGGCGCAAGGGGGGTTGGCGAAATGCCCGTATTGCCGTTTGCACCGGCCGTGGCGGCAGCTATTCGGGATGCGACAGGCATCTGGTATGACAGTTTTCCTTATATACCAGAGCGAATCTGGCGCGGGTTAGCCCCGACGAATACGCTTTAGGCAACCGGCTCGGGCGGCAGGGATAAAACGAAATTTTGGGGTTTTTGCTGAGAATACTTGTTTGGTGATTTCTACGAAAGGAGGCGGATTCCAGATTCACTCACAATGTTTGTTGAAATTGAACCCCATCCTTTTCATAAGATCCAAACTTCAGGAGAAGAAAGATGAACAAGCGTATCAAAGTGATGGTTTATTGTTTCATCATGTTCGCTCTACTACTGGGGGCCTGCACACCCGCGGCCGCACCCACTGAAGCAGCCAAACCCGAGCCCGCAAAAAGCGATGCCAAGCCAACCAGTTTGAAGATCGCCATTGTTACCACCACACCGGCCGAAGAACCCTGGAACACCGTGTTGTTGCAGGCGATGGACCGGGTGATTGCCGCCAAGCCCCACGGCCTGGAGATCACTTATACATTCCAGGAACAAATTGCCACCACAGATGGAACCCGTGTGTTGGGTGAGCTGGCCGCCAGTGGTGAATATGGAATCATCTGGGGGCATAGTGTTTATCCTGATGCCATTCAGGCTCTGGGTCCAAAATACCCTGATATTGCCTTTGTTGGCGGGGGTTCTGGTTATGAACCGATGGGCTCGAATATGTACTGGGTGGATATGCACAATTATGAAGCTGCCTATTTAAACGGGATCATTGCGGGAAAAATGACCAAAACCAATGTGATCGGGGCTGTAGCAGCTTACCCTTACGCCAATGTTAACGAACCCATCAACGCCTTCTTTGAGGGCGCAAAATCGGTCAACCCAGCCGTGAAAGTTAAGATGAACTATATCGATAGCTGGTATGACCCTGCGAAGGCAAAAGAAGCGGCGCTTTCAGAAATTGCAGCCGGCGCTGACTTTGTTTATGCCGAGCGCTTTGGCCCATTTGAAGCCGCAAAAGAAAAAGGCGTTTTGGCCTTTGGGCATTATGCCGATCAGAATGACCTTGCTCCTGACACGGTAGTCTCCAGCGCCCTGGCAATGTGGGACCCATGTGTGAATGCCATCATCGATGCGTGGTGGGAGCACACGGTTAATGGGACCGCTTATGACGCTTCAACCGAGAAGGCCATGTTCTTCCTGATGAAAGACGGCGCCAGTGATATCGCCCCTTATCATGGCTTTGAAGACAAGATTCCGCAAGATGTTAAAGACCTGGTCACCAAGGCCCGCGAAGATATCAAATCTGGCAAACTGGTGATCCCGGCCAATATTGATGAAGTAAAAGGTGATTAAGCCTTTCATCTTTTCGTGAACATTCCAAATGGTTTCTGGTAACCAGGTTCGCACTGGTTGCCAGCACAAGCTGCACATTCATGAAAATTGTGTGATCCAGAAATCAGAGATGGTCAGTTTTTTGGCTGGCCATCTCTGACAGGTCATTGAATAAGAAATTCCCGTTCGAAGGAATCGAACCTTATGCCAATTGTTGATCAGGCCCCCCGACCCTTGCTGCGTATCAAGCATTTGTGCAAATCCTTTGGCAGAGTAATGGCCAATCAGGATATTTCTTTTGATATTCAAAGAGGCGAGATTCATTGTCTGCTGGGGGAAAACGGCGCGGGAAAATCGACATTATCTGAGACCCTGTACGGGTTTTATAAGCCCGATTCGGGCGAGATATTTATGAATGAAGAGCATCTCGCGCTTTCTTCACCGCGCGATGCAGTGAGCGCCGGGATTGGAATGGTTCACCAGCATTTTATTCTTGCCCAGCCAATGTCGGTGGTTGAGAATATTGTTGTGGGTACGCCAATACGCGGTTTGCGGACGAATTTAAAGCAGGCGGCGCAAAAGATTGCAGATCTTTGTGCCCAGTATGAGCTCCAACTGGACCCCTATGCCCGGATCGCAGACCTTTCTGTTGGACAGCAGCAGTGGGTGGAGATTTTGAAAGCGTTGTATCTGGGGGTTAAGCTGCTCATTTTGGATGAGCCGACAGCCGTTTTAACGCCGCAGGAATCGGCAAAGTTATTTTCCATTTTGAAAAAAATGACCTTAGACGGTCTATCCATCTTATTAATTACCCACAAACTGTATGAGGTTTTATCGGTTTCAGACCGGGTGACGGTGCTGCGCAAAGGAAAGCTGGTTGCCACCGTTGATACAAAAGATGTGGATCGGGACGCGCTGGCGCAAATGATGGTTGGGCGGGTTGTGAAGTTTAAAGTGAAGAAAGATCCCATGCCGCCCGGCGATACAATTTTGGCTGTTGAGAATGTGAGCGTCCGGCGCGCGAATAAGATTTTTGCATTGAATCAATTCTCACTCACCATTCATCGCAACGAAATTGTCGGGTTGGCCGGGGTGGCCGGGAACGGCCAGAAAGAATTGTTTGATGTAATTGTGGGCGTGCAAAAGGTGGTGAATGGCAGTGTGACGCTGGATGGGCAGGAAATTACCAACCTGTCGCCCATGACAATCAGCGCGAAAGGCGTTGCCAGTATTCCACCGGATAGAATTGAAGAAGGGCTCTTGATGAATTTTACAATTCAAGAGAATCTGCTGCTGGGAATGCACAACCAGACCCGATTTAGAAACTTTATTGTTTTTGACCGCAAAAAGCTGGATCAGTTTTCTCAAAAATCCATCAAGGAATATGATATTGCCGCGCAATCGGACCGACAGCCTGTGCGGACCCTTTCAGGGGGGAATTTACAAAAGGTGATTCTGGCCAGAGAACTTTCGCACCGACCGAAATTTGTCATTGCCAGCTCTCCCACGCGCGGGTTGGATGTGGGTGCGACCGAATATGTACACGCCAAGTTGATCCAGCTTCGGGCTGAAGGAACAGGAATTTTGTTAATCTCGGAGGATCTGGATGAGATTTTTAATGTAGCGGATGTCATTGCTGTTATTTATAACGGTGAGATGGTTGGCGTCTTAAGAACCGAAGAAACAACCAAAGAAGCGGTGGGTTTGTTGATGGCGGGAATGGTGCATGCAAATGAGAGGCCCGATGACTGAAAATAAGGAAAATCATGAGGGTGTTGATAGCGTTCATGAAACTGTGCGTTCAAAGCCCAAATTTACGTACCATCTTGAAAAGAGGGAAAATAATATCGGGATGCAATACCTTTCCATTCTGGTCGCAGTGTTGGTGGCATTGCTGATCAGCGCCGGGTTGATCTATTCTTCAGGGGCAGAGGTCTTGGGCGCGCTGCTGGCTTTGTTTAGAGGTGCGTTTGGCAGCCTGAATGCCACCCTTGAGACACTTGTGCAGGCAACCCCCATCATGCTCACCGGCCTGGCAATGGTAATTGCATTTCGCGGCAAAGTTTGGAATATCGGGGGTGAAGGCCAGTTTTTTGCCGGGGCGCTGGCAACAGCCTGGGTGTGTTTAAATTATCCCACTTTGCCCAGACCAATTCTCTTTCCATTGATCATTGTTGCGGCCATGCTTGGCGGCGCAGCCTGGGCGTTTATTCCGGGTCTTTTGAAAGCGCGTTTTGGAATTAGTGAAATCGTTGTCACGGTTATGATGAATTACATTATGGTGGGTTTTACCGGCTATCTGCTTGGTGGCCCGTGGCAGGCCCCGAACGGTCATTTTCTTGAAACGGCCCGTTTTAAGGCTTCCACATTCCTCCCCACCTTTTTTGACAGCCGAATTCACCTGGGTTTTTGGATTGCACTTGTTTTGGTGGCGTTGATTTATGTTTTGCTGTGGAAAACCCCGTTGGGGTATGAAATTCGCGCGGTCGGCGAGAACCCTGTGGCAGCAAAATATAAGGGGATTAAAGACGGCGCGATTATCATCATCATCATGGTCATTAGCGGCGCCATTGCGGGTCTGGCAGGCGGAATGGAACTGGCCGGTCAGGCGCACCGCCTGCGGATGGATATTTCAACCGGGTATGGTTACACCGGGATCTTAATTGCACTGCTGGGCCGATTGAATCCGCTTGGGGTTATCCCGGCGGCAATTTTCTTTGGCGCATTGGTGAATGGATCCACCTCGATGCAGATCAATTTTAATGTGCCGGTTCCCCTGGTCTCGACGATCCAGGGGGTTGTTCTCATTCTCTTGCTGGTTTTTGATACCGTGTTCCGCTACCGGATCAGGAGAGTTGAAAAATGTTAGATGATTTTTTGCAGCCTGCGGTGATCATCAGCCTGATTGGTGGCATGATTCGGATTGTGGTTCCGATCCTTTATGCGGCGTTGGGTGAGCTGGTTGTGGAACGATCGGGGATCCTTAATTTAAGTGTTGAGGGTGGTTTAACCATCGGAGCGTTTGTGGGTTTTGCCGTGGCAAGAGAATCTAACCTGCTCTGGCTGGGGGTGTTGTGCGCCGGGTTGGCCGGTTCTTTGCTTGCATTAATGATGGGTTTTCTGGTGATCACTTTAAAACAGGATCAGACCGTCTCGGGCCTGACTTTGAATCTCTTCTCGGCCGGTCTGAGTTTCTATGTTTATCGGGTGCTTTACCGAAGCTTTGTAGGCGGGGGCATGCCGACTGTGACACCTTTCCATGAGGTGCCGATCCCAATTCTTTCGAAGATCCCGATTATTGGGCCGTCTTTGTTTTCTCAGCATATGCTTTCTTATATCGCACTGCTGCTGGTTCCAATTCTCTTTTATTTTCTGTACCGCACAAAATATGGGTTGATTCTGCGCTGTTGTGGTGAAAACCCGCGCACGGTAGACTTTAAAGGATTGAATGTGGGCACCATCCAGTATCTGGCGTTGCTGTTTGGCGGCTTTATGTCGGGAATTGGTGGCTGCTGCCTGGTGTTGACTTCTGCCGGGATGTTTTTGGATGGGATTGCCTCTGGACGCGGGTGGGTGGCAATTGCACTCGTGATTTTTGGGGCATGGCGGCCGTGGTCCATCCTTGGCGCGGGCCTTTTTTATGCATTTCTTGATTCGCTTCAGAACCAATTGCAGAGCATCGGGTTTACCCTGATCCCTTATCAGTTTGTTTCGATGCTGCCCTATGTGGTGACCATTCTGGTGTTATTAATAAGTCGAAAACGGTCTGGCGCGCCGATGTCACTGGGGATACCCTATCTAAGGGAATAGAAGCAATCTGGCTTTCTCCCAGATGTGGTCGAAGCTTGTTTGAACCAGGCGGCCTGTTTGTGTGTTTTGGCGGCTGGGGTGATATGAACATAAAATCCACGGCAGATTGGGGCTTGGGTAAAACACGGCTCCGTGCTGGAATTTAAGGTCAGGAATCTCTGTTCCCCAGGCACGATAAATTGCCAGCAGCCGTTCGAACGCAACACGCCCCAGGGCAATGACGCCTTCCAAATGGTCTAATAACCGAATTTCTGTTTCCAGAAAAAGTTGGCAACTATCGATTTCAGACAGATAGGGGCGGTTTTTGGGTGCCACACACCGGCAGATGGAAGTGAGATACACGTTTGAAACCTCAATCTGGTCTGTAAAAGAGGTTGAGTGTGGCTGGGTAGAAAAACCGGCCCGATACATGGCAGAGAATAAAAACTCTCCGGCGCCATCCCCGGTAAACAAACGCCCGGTCCGATTGGATCCGTTCATCGTAGGTGAAAGACCGAGCACCATTAATCGTGCAAATGGATCGCCAAAGCCTGGCACAGGACGATTCCAGATGGGTTGAGAAGCGTAAATAACCGCTTGTTCTTCCTGTATCTGTCGGTGCCGTTCCACCAGACGCGGACATTTCTCGCAGGAACAAATTCGCACCTGGTTCAATTCCCATGCCGATAAACGAGTTTTATCCATTGGGCGCGAAGGGGTGAGAAAACGGTTTTTGTGTAAGAATGGTGTTGCCATAAGATCTAACCCTTAATAGAAAAAATTGCTACCCTTCTGACACTTTAACAAAAAAACGGGTGATTGGCAAGTATCTTCCGTCTGCCAGATCGATGATCCCTGGTGCTTGCCTGCCTGGTGTGCAGCCGGCGATTACCCTGGTTGATGAATAGACTATGATCGGATATCTGAAAACTTACCGATACGAATTTTTGCGCACTATGCTGCAATAAATAAAGAAATTTAGATTATCATAATTTGGATTTCTTTAACTGGATGTGCCGATCCTGTTCACGGAGGTAACCATGTTTGTCAACCGCGTCTCAGAACTTGGATTGTTAGAAAAGCGCTATGCTTCGGGCAAAGCAGAGTTTTTTGTTCTTTACGGCCGCCGGCGGGTTGGCAAGACCGAATTATTAGCACATTTTTGTGAAGACAAACGATCGATTTTCTTTGTCTCAGATCTGGGTTCAGAAATATCGCTCAGGACTGCTCTATCCGCTGCGGTCAATACGACTTTGTTTGGTCCCAACCAGATGAACGCCGTTTACTCCACCTGGGAAGACTTATTTCATGCCCTTGCCCAGGCTGCAAAAACAGAGCGATTGGTAGTGGTGTTGGACGAGTTCCCATACCTGGTGACAGCGCATCCGCCGCTGGCGACCATCCTCCAACGTGTATGGGATCAGACCATGCGAAACAGCCAGATCATGCTGATTCTCTGCGGATCTTATATTGGGATGATGGAAGAGACTGTATTGGGGTATCAGGCGCCGTTGTACGGTAGAAGAACAGCGCAGTATCTTCTCGAACCGTTGCAGTTTAAAGATGCTCGTCTTTTTTATCCGTCGTTTCCTCCAGAAGACCAGGTCCGCGCCTATGCGGTTTACGGCGGCACGCCTGCTTACCTGCACACCATCCAACCCCGGCAATCTTTGAAGGAAAATATTCTGGATGGGATTCTCAGCCGGGGCTCGTTTTTATATGATGAAGTACGCTTTGTGCTTCAACAGGAGCTGCGCGAACCACGCAATTACTTCGCAATTTTGCAGGCCATTGCAGCCGGAAAAACTCGCCTGAATGAGATCAAGCAGGCCACCGGGATTGAAGGTGCAACAGCTTATCTGGATACTTTACAGCAGCTTCACCGGGTTGAACGGTTGGTCCCTGTGACCGAAACACAGCCTCAAAAGAGCCGCCGCGGGATCTATCGTTTGAAGGATCAATATCTGCGCTTCTGGTTTCGCTATATCCACCCGAACCGCTCACAGCTTGAACGCGGTGGGGCGCAAATGATCCTGGAAAACCAGGTATTGTCCGAAATTGATCATTTTACAAGTTTGACTTTTGAGGAAGCTTGCCAGCAATTTTTCTGGCAGTTAGGGTTATCCGGGAAAATTCCTTTTATTCCCACGAACATTGGCAACTGGTGGAATGCTAACGAAGAGATTGATCTCATCGTATTGGGAGAGAAGGATGCGCTCCTGGTGGAATGCAAATGGACCGGTAAGCAAGTGGGAATTGATATTTTGGCAGAGCTGGAAAGGAAGGCGCAATTAATCACGCCCGAACTGGAAAATCGTCGTATCTATTTCGCTTTATGCTCCCGATCTGGTTTCACATCTCAATTGATTGAGAACGAAAAACAGCGGCTTGATTTAACTTTATTTGGTTTGCCAGAGATCATGGGGTAAGAATCACAAGTGATATGACGAGATTGGCAAACACTTGCACCTGTCGCAAGTGCAGGTGTCTGCCAAACCGGTGAACACTGGTGCTTGCCTGCCTGGTGTGCAGCGGGCCTCTCATTCGAAAAAGCTTGATCGCCGGTCAAAATGGGCTAACTTTTAGAATTTTTGGTTCGTTCGTAATGACGGTGAGCTTTGGCGCGATTTCCGCAGGTTTTCATATCACACCAACGGCGCAAACCATTCCGGCTGGTGTCCATAAACATCCAGTAACAGCCATTACATGCTCTAATCCGTTGGGCTTGCCCCGAAGTCAGAATTTCGGCGGTTGAGAGCGCTAAAGGCCACAGCATCCAGTCAAGGCTGTCATCGTGTTTAGCCCAGGCCCAACCGAGTCCCTCGGGTGTGGATATAACTTTTCGGTGCTGCATCGCTTCGCTCAGGTTTTGATTCAGGATGTCAAGGTCCTCATTCGCAGGTTCTTGTTGACCGGCGACGGCTGTTAAAGTGCGGTAATTCGCGTCGCGTAGCGCGGTGATTTTCTCGAATGCCTTCTGGGCTTCCAAAGGATTCTGCCTTGCCAGTTGGAGCAACCGTTCAACATCTTCATCGGTGAGGATGTTTAGATGCCGGCACCAAAATACGATGTGCTCATAGTCTGTAAAAAGATCGTAAAAGGGCACGGTACGGACATCCATTACTTTGCTGTTGACAAAATCCAGACAAAGTTCGCCAGGTTTTATAAAAGCATATATATCTGTCATAGTTGTTTTCCTTACATATTATAACCTATAAATGATCTTGACAGGTTATAAGAGTTTTGTTAGAATTATAACCACTAAAACGTTTATACGGGTTATAATTTCTTGCGTTCAAAAAAGGAGAAAACATGAAAGCTTTGCAGAAATATGGCGGTTTTGCCGCGTTGTATATGGCAGTTGCCCACCTGATCGGAATGATTATCTTTCTCGTCATTCTAGACTACCCCAGCATAACCAACCCGGCCCAAAAGGTGGCCCTGCTTGTCGAAATGCAAATGGTCACCTTTGCGACCAACCTGCTCATGTATGTGTTCTTTGGCGTTTTTCTGATTGTGCTGTCGCTGGCGTTGTACGACCGCTTGAAATCTGGCGCGCCGGCGATTATGCAAGTGGCAACCGTGACAGGCATTATCTGGGCTGGTTCGCTGATTGCCAGCGGTATGGTCGCGAATGCCGGGATCGCGCCTGTCGTCGCACTCTATGCCAAAGACCCGGCCCAGGCTGCCCTGACCTGGCAGGGAATTGAATCTGTGGCAAGCGGGCTGGGCAACGGCAATGGCGAGATTCTGGGCGGTCTTTTGACGCTGCTGGTCAGCCTGGCTGCGCTGCGGACAGGCGGGTTGACCAGGGGTCTGAATCTCCTTGGCCTGTTGGTTGGCGCGGCGGGCATCATTTCGCTCGTTCCGGGGTTGACCGACCTGCTGATCGGCGTTTTTGGTCTGGGCCAAATCATCTGGTTCGTCTGGCTGGGGATTTTGCTGCTGCGCAGCAACCCGGGTAAGACGGTGTAAAAAACGGATGAGTCTGCGCCAGGCTGGAATTTTTTGGTAAGCGATAAAAACCAGGTCGAGGGTAAATGATCAAAAATAATGCGCAACGACAAACAGGAGATCACTCAACCAACCGTTACGTTGCTTGTTGCGGGAACGATTGCACAGTATGTCCCCGGTATCGGAACGGCTGTGCGGAAGGCTGCCTGGGCAGTGCCCCCGCGAATTATTGCGAAACCTGTGCAGTCAGAAGATGTAATCGCGAGAAACAAATTGCCAACTGCGCTGATTGTGAGAAATATCCATGCAGCCTGTTGGAAAAACAATATGACGATATGAAAACGGATGGATATGGTGCGTGGGCAATTACCGCCAGGACTGTTTTGGACGAAATTTGGCGCCTTGGTTTTATGAGAGAAACAAAAAGTTGAGCAGAACGCAGAATTTATTGCGCAATAACTCCAACTCAAAACGGGGAACAGGCAGGGGTGTCCAGGATGTATAATTAATTTTAGGATGCCAGCGCCTCTTCTCCTCACGAAACTCTATCTCCCGCCATGTCGGTCGAACGTTGTCTTCCGCCCCCGGCTGATCGAACGGTTGAACGAGGGTCTCGCTTTGGGCCGCAAGTTAACCCTCGTTTCGGCCCCGGCTGGCTTTGGCAAAACCACCCTGGTCAGCGAATGGCTCGCTGGCCCGCGGATGTCAGCGCCCGAAGGGCAGGGGTGTGATCCGAAGGTCGCCTGGCTGTCGCTGGACGAAGGAGATGGCGACCCCACCCGTTTTCTGATGTACCTCGTGGCTGCGTTGCAGACGATTGAGGCGAATATTGGGAAAAGAATGTTGGCTGTTCTCGAGTCTGCTCAGCCTTCGGCGACCGAATCGATTCTGACCACTCTGCTCAATGACATCACCACCATCCCCGATCATTTCGTCCTTGTTCTGGACGATTACCACGTGCTCGATTCCAAACCGGTTGACGAGGCCCTCACTTTTCTGATTGAGCATTCGCCGCCCCAGATGCATGTGGTCATCACCACCCGTGAAGATCCTTCGCTCCCGCTGGCTCGTTTGCGGGCCCGGGGCCAGTTGACCGAACTGCGCGCCGCCGACCTGCGCTTCACGCCTGCCGAGGCCGCCGAGTTTCTCAACCAGGTGATGGGCCTGAACCTCGCCGCAGAAGACATCACCGCATTGGAGACCCGCACCGAAGGCTGGATCGCCGGCCTGCAGTTAGCCGCGCTTTCAATGCAGCGACATCAAAACGCTGCCAGTTTTATTCAGGTTTTCACTGGCAGCGACCATTTTGTGCTGGATTATCTCCTTGAAGAAGTCTTGCAACAGCAGCCCGAAAGCATCCAGACCTTTTTGCTGCGCACCTCCATCCTCGACCGCCTGTGCGGTCCTCTTTGCGATGCTGTGCTGATGGATACGGCGGGCTCAGGGCAGAAAACCCTGGAGTATCTTGAACGCGCCAACCTGTTTATTGTCCCCCTGGATAATGAGCGGCGCTGGTACCGCTACCATCATCTCTTTGGAGATATCCTGCGCCAGCGATTGGGGCACAGGCTGTCAGCCGCGGAAATTGCAGCGTATCATCTTTGCGCCAGCCTGTGGTATGAAAAGAACGGGGATGAGGCCGAAGCTTTTCAGCATGCTTTTGCTGCCGGTGATTTTGGGCGGGCAGCGGGGCTGGCAGAGATGGCCTGGCGGGGCATGGATGACCGTTTTCAGACTGCCGTCTGGCTGGGCTGGGTGAAGAAGCTGCCAGAAGATGCCACGCGTATCCGACCGGTGCTCAGCACCCAGATGGCTCAGGCGTTCATGGATGCCGGCGAACCGGAGGCCAGTGAGACCTATATGCAGGATGCCGAACGGTGCTTGAATGGACCATCCGGGGTGGTCGTGGTGGCAGATGAAGCGCAGCTTGAGCCCCTGCCAGCGGTGATCGCCATAACCCGCGCCTACAATGCTCAGGTTCAGGGGAATCTTTCTGACACGGTGAAATATGCCGAGCTCGCGCTCCAACGCATCCCTGAAGATGATCTTTTCAGGCGCGCCCAGGCTACGATCATGCTGGAGGTCACCCACTGGACAAGGGGAGACCTGGAATCTGCCCGCTCTGCGCTGGGTGATTGGATGAACAGTATGCAAAAGGCGGGTAACTTCGTTTTTGTCGTTGCCAGCGCCTTTGTCGTGGCCGATATCTTGGTGGTGCAGGGGCGTCTCCGCGAGGCAGCCAAAACCTACCGGCAGGCTCTGCAGCTTGCCTCACAACACGGCCAGGATGCGCAGCATATCACTGCGCACCATTATTTAGGGTTGGCGATGCTGTACCATGAGATGGGGGAGGATGCAGCCGCTACGGAGCACCTGCAAAAGGCCGGGGAGATGGGTGAGCAGACCACGCTGGTCGACTGGTCTTATCGCTGGCAACTTGCCCTGGCCCGGCTCCACGAATCTGGGGGAGATTTGGAAGCCGCGCTGGGCGAATTGGATGAAGCCGGGCGCGCGTATGTCAAGACCCCCATACCCGATACCCGTCCTATCGCGGCCTTGAAAGCGAAAGTGTATCTGAAGCAAGGCCGGTTGGACAGGGCCCAGGATTGGGTGCGTGCGCGAGGCCTCTCGGCTGACGATGAAATCAGCTACCTGAGCGAGTTTGAGCATCTCACTCTGGGCCGGGTTCTGATGGCCGAAGCTCAGAGCCGCCAGAGCCGGCGCTCTTTGGCTCAAGCCATGCAGGCCATCGGCTTGCTGGAACGCCTGTTGAACGCGGCTGAAGCGCAAAGAAGGACCGGCAGTGTCATTGAGATTCTGGCGGTGCAGGCGCTTGCCCATCAGGCGCAAGGGAATTTGCCCCTGGCTCTGGCATCACTTGAGCGCGCCCTGACACTGGCCGAACCGGAAGGCTATCTCCGGCTGTTTGTGGATGAAGGCGAGCCGATGCGATTGTTGATTTTGGGTTTTCGATCCGCGCTTGCGATGGGGCAGGTGTCGCAGATTGAAAAGCAACCGGGCGGCCAGGGGCATCGGCTGTTCGTTTATGTAGAAAACCTCTTATCTGGCTTCGAACAGTCGGTAGCGAAGCAGCCAACGACCCGCCCTAAAAATGCGGAACTGATCGAGCCGTTGAGCGAACGCGAGCTGGAAGTGCTGCGTCTGGTTGCCCAGGGGCTCACCAATAACGAAATCGGCCAGCGACTTGTTCTGGCTTTGAGCACGGTCAAAGGGCACAACTTGCGCATCTTTGGCAAATTGCAGGCACAGAATCGTTCTGAAGCCGTGGCGCGCGCCCGCGAGCTGGGCCTCTTGTAACTTACCCCAAAAACAATACTCCCGAACAATACTTTTGGTTCTATCCGGCAATACTGGATTGCCGGTATATTCTCTGTACATTGAACCAGTGGCACAGACGTTTAGGGTTGTCACAACAGGTACAGGGCATGTCAAACAAATGGTATTCCAAAACCAACCCCGGCCAACTCCCGGTTTATCAAATCAGAGTAAAGGGCCATCTGGGTCAACAATGGATGGACTGGTTTGACGGCCTGTCCATCACGCGGGAAGAAGACGGCGATACGCTTCTTACCGGCCCGGTGGCTGATCAGGCTGCGCTGTATGGCCTGCTCAAAAAAGTGCGTGATTTAGGTTTGCCGTTGGTCTCGGTTAACCCTGTTGAACCCCGGTAACCGGGTGGTGACTACAATTTTGGTCAAGCCCAGTTCAATGAAACTCATCCATATCGTTCAAAAAAAGGAGATAAAGAAATGAATACAAACATCAAGGCGGCTGTAATGAAAGATAGGAAAGTAGTACTTTCAACCCTGTGGATATTCGCGATGCTCAACTATCTGTATGCGGATGTTTTTACATTGTTTTTTAATCCGATGGCACAGAAGGAAGCCCTGGCGATGCCACCGGGAGCTGTGCTGGCATTTGCAATAATGATGGAGACCGCAATCGCCATGGTTTTCCTGTCCAGATCCTTGAAATATGGTGCAAATCGCTGGGCAAACATTATTTCGGGCTTATTCCATACCGCATTTGTTGCCTGGTCGTTGACCGGAGAAGCACAGCCCCTTTTTTATGGATTTTTTGCAAGCATAGAAATTGTTTGCACCCTGTTCATTGCCGGGTATGCCTGGACGTGGCGCAACCCTGAACCCCGACCCTCATCACAACCCGCTCTGGCAAATTGAAGTTAGAGGACCCCATGAAAGCGATTGTATACACCGAGTACGGCCCGGCCGATGTCTTGCATCTTCAAGAAGTTGAAAAACCGGCCCCGAAGGATAATGAAGTGCTGATCAAAGTTCATGCCACATCGGTCACTGCTGCAGACTGCAACGCGCGCGATTTTGTCTTTGTCCCGTCTGGCTTTGGTCCCCTGGCGCGCATGATGTTCGGCTTTCGGAAACCCAAACAGCCTATGCTTGGCACAGAGTTGGCGGGCGAAGTTGTTGAAGTTGGCAAGGATGTTGGGCGGTTCAAGAAGGGTGATCAGGTCTTTGGCACAAGTGAAAAATATGGCGCGTATGCCGAATATATCTGCCTGGCTGAAGACGCCAGACTGGTCATGAAACCGGCGAATTTGACCTGCGCAGAAGCTGCTTCCATCCCATTTGGCGCTTCCACCGCCCTCTATTTTTTGAGAGATATGGCAAAACTTCAACCCGGGCAGAAGGTTCTCATCATTGGCGCTTCGGGTTGCACCGGCGTTTATGCCACCCAGCTTGCCAAATATTATGGGGCCGAAGTTACCGGTGTGTGCAGCACGCGAAACCTGGATCTGGTGCGGTCACTTGGGGCTGACCAGGTCATTGATTACACAAAGGAAGATCTCACCCGGAACGGCCAGACGTATGATGTTATTTTTGATATGGTGGCTGGCAAGTCTTCTTTTGCGCGTTATAAAGGTTCGCTCAAACCAAACGGGCTCTACCTGGCCGGCGCGGGCGGGTTGAAAGAGTTCGCGCAAATGGCCTGGACCGCGCTGATCGGCGGCAAGAAAGTGATCGCCGGGATGGCGCCCGACCGTTTAGACGATCTGGTTTTCCTCAAAGAGCTGCTTGAGGCGGGCAAACTTAAACCGGTTATTGACCGGCGCTATCCATTGGAGCAGACTGCCGAGGCGCACCGCTACGCAGACACGGGGCACAAAAGGGGCAGTGTCGTCATCACGGTGGTTTGATCAATCATTTTTGAACCAATAATGCCATTCTCTTCACGATCCCAAACCGGGATTGTGAAGAGAATTTTGGGATCGGGGTTAATTCAACCGGTTTGCCCGGCGCAGGTACACGATCAGGTGAACATCTGGGCGCTAAAGAAAAAATGGCGTTATATGGCAGGCCGGTTATCCGTTTGTCATTAGTACCGATCTCCAACCACCTCGATCTGTGACATGGCGTGATCGATCTGGCTGAGGTCGGCCGGGGTCAATTCGATATTTACTGACCCGATGTTCTCATCCAGCCGTTCAAGCTTGCGCGAGCCGGGGATGGGCACGATCCAGGGTTTTTGCATTAGCAGCCAGGCCAATGCAATCTGAGCCGGGGTCGCGTTCTTCTCTGCGGCAATCCGTTCCAGCAAATTCACCACCGCCCGGTTTGCCCGGATTGCCTCGGGGGTAAAGCGGGGGTTGCGGCTGCGAATATCGGAGCTGTCGTAGGTGGTATTCTCATCAATCTTGCCGGTTAAGTAGCCGCGACCCAGCGGGCTGTAGGGTACCAGACCGATGCCGAGCTCTTCACAGGTGGGCAGGATCGACTCTTCGATATTGCGATACCACAGCGAGTATTCGCTTTGCAAGGCCGTCACAGGCTGAACTGCGTGGGCTTGCCGGATGGTTTCGGCGTTGGACTCAGACAGGCCAAAATGCTTGACCTTGCCAGCCTGTATCAGGTCCTTTACTGCGCCGGCGACATCTTCGATGGGTACGTTTGGGTCGGGGCGGTGCTGATAAAACAGGTCGATGGCATCCGCCCGCAGACGCTTGAGCGAAGCCTCGGCTACCCGTTTAATTTGCTCTGGCCGGCTGTCCAGACCGTTCCTGGGGCTCGGCCCTGTTTCGGGGTCGTGTTTGAACCCAAATTTCGTTGCGATCACAACCTGCCCGCGAAACCGCTCAAGCGCTTCGCCCACGAGTTCCTCGTTCGTGTATGGCCCGTACACCTCTGCGGTGTCAAAGAAGGTGATTCCCCGATCGACGGCAGCGTGGAGGAAACGAATCATCTCTTGTTTGTCAGTGGGGTGGTCGCCAAAACTCATCCTCATACAGCCCAGCCCAAGCGCTGAGACCTCAAGGTTACTATTTCCGAGCGTACGTTTCTGCATTCCCTACTCCTGACGCATCCAATAAAACAATTACATCGCTTATGCTCATTGTCAGAAACCTTTTCTGACAACTTGTCGAAAAGCTTTGAATCCTTTTCTTCTCAAAACGCTTCGTCTTTCTGAACCATTTCTTTTTCTGTTTTCAAAAGCGCATCTTCATAAATGCTTATCTTGTAGTCTAAAATCTTCAATGTTTCTTGCATTTCATTTATGCGGGTGGCCAGTAATTTTCGCTGTTCCTTCAAAATTTCTTTCCTGGCATCGATTGTTTTATCGCCTTGCAGCACCAGGTTGATATATTCAATCAATGTCTCGATGGGAAGACCTGCTCTCCGCATACATTTGATAAATTCAACCCGTTGTAAATCGATTTCGTTGTAATCCCGGATTCCACTCTCGGTTCGATTTACGGCTGGGATCAGACCAACCCGTTCATAATAGCGAAGTGTATCCGTTGAAATACCCTGTTTTTCACTTACTTCTGCGATTTTCATATCTCACCTGTTGTCTTTCGCTGCGCCGTGCCAGTGCCTGATATTGCATGGCATCTCGACCACATCTCCTGCAAGGTTCGGGAAGTGGTTCACCTTTTGAGAAGATTACCCAGTATGGCAATTCGTGATTTGCCATACTGGCTGCGCCTTTTTAGCCGATATTTACCAGCTCGTATTTGCGATTGCCAAAGCCGATCGCTTCGGCATGTTCCAGCGTGTGGATGGCATGACGCGATTCCATCCGCGCGATCAAATCTTTGCCGTCTGGTGCGGCATAAACCAGGTCGACACAGGCCTGATCCAGTGCCACGGGGTCAAGCGAAGCCAGGATGCCGATATCCTTCATTGTTGGATCTGCTGGATGGCTGTCACAATCGCAATCTACAGATAAATTGTTCATCACATTGATATACAGGATATTTTCGCCCAGGTAGTCGGCCACGCCTTTGGCAGCTTCTGCCATCGATTCCAGGAAATCATCCTGCGGTGTGTTCATTCCGAACCCGGTCGTTTCTTTGCCTGCGCTGTGGATGAGACTTTTACCCATCGATGACGCGATGCCAATCGACATATTCTTGATGACACCGCCAAAACCGCCCATGGCATGACCTTTGAAATGCGCCAGATTGACCACAAAATCATAGTCGGCAAAATGAGAACCAACCACATCTTCCCTGAGGTGTTTGCCTCCCACAATCGGAAGGCTGATGGTTCCATCTGCATCCATGATGTCGATAGGGGCAATTGCAGCAAAGCCGTGGTCTTTCATTACCTGTTGGTGCGAAGCCGTGTCTGCCCGCCCGCCGCCGTAGGCCGTGTTGCACTCGACAATCGTGCCGTCCACTTCTTTCACCAACGGAGCGATGAGATCGGGCGCCAGGAAATTGTGTCCACCGGGTTCGCCGCTGGATATCTTAACGGCGACTTTCCCGTTGGCCTTACGGCCAAGTGCCTGGTAAATCTTCATCAGTCCAGCAGCGTTAATGTTGGTTGTCTTATATACTGTTGCCATATTGTTCCCTTCCGGTGTTTTCGTTTCTGAATGATTTTCTGGTTGTGGGGTTGCAGCAGGCTCAGGGAGCCTGGTGGGTGATTGTGTTGGGTTAACGATCAGATTGGCGGGTGGTGTTGGGCGAATAATATTCTGACAGGCAGCGAGAAAAGCGGTGGTTGTTAAGGCTATCCAGCGCAATGCTTTACGCCGCGATATCATTTTTTTCATCATGTACTCCCATTTGATCCGAGTCGATCGTAGCGATTTTTCCAATCAGTGTGGAATCAAGAATTCATTATTAGTGTAATACTTTGAGTTGACTCCAAGTCAAGGGTTTTTAAAAAATCGAACGAAATTGACACTTGTAAAGGCTTGATCCATGATGGATACCATTATTTGTCTTTTTCGAAAATTACCGCTGTGATTTCGAGATCCTTCCCTTTGCGCTGCCGCCAATCAAAATTCGGCAAAAACCCTCTTGAAATTCTAGAATAAATACCGTATAATATATCTTGAACGATATAATCTTTGGCGATATAAATAGGGTTTATAAAACCACGGCAAATGTAAAAGGAACCTTGATGAAAACCGATAACAAAAACCTTCAACCGGAAAGACCTGGCCTTCTACAAACCATCTTCCGAATTTTGCTGGGCGCCTTTCTGATCTTTTCTGGGGTAAATCATCTCACTGTTGCACGCGTGGAATTTCTGGCCCAGGTTCCGCCGTGGGTGCCGCTGGATGGTGACCTGGTGGTGGTTTTATCTGGCATTGCGGAAATCGCGCTTGGGCTTGGCCTGGTATTTCTGG
>CAZQLE010000006.1:0-22461 GCA_964593905.1 uncultured Anaerolineaceae bacterium
ATATTAATAATAGAAATTGACTTAAAACCTTCAAAGCCAGATAAAGCTCCTAATCGAATTCCATTTAACGTATTAACCAACAAAAACAAAGCTGATAATCTAAACAGGTTTGAGAGATCTGGAGCATTTAGAACATAATTTGCTAAATACTTAGAAAAAACTATTAGTAAAATTGTCACAAAACTACCTAAAAGGAATCCTGTTTTAAGAGTAAAGCCTAAAACCCCACCAGCCTTTTTAGGATCAGAAATTCGAAATTCGGCAATGTATTTTGTTGCCGTGCTACCTAATGATAAGCCCGCAAAAATACCAAGGGTACCTAAAGTACTATTGATCACACCAAATTTTCCAAAATCATTTACGCCTATGATCCTCGCTATTATGATTGAAGATAATAGACTCATTCCCTGAGACACTAATACTCCAATAAATGACCATATAGTCCCCTTAAAATAACGGAGTTTTATCGAATCTAAAGGAGTATTAACAAAGTATTGTTTTATAGTTCCGCAGATCTCCAAAAAAACTTTTTTTGTTATCATAAAGAATTCATCATTACTTCTATCAAAAATTCTATTTCCGATCTCTCCCCCATCCCCGGATAGAGCGGCAGGGTCACCTCACGCGCGGCGGCGGCTTCGGTGCGCGGCAGGCTCACCTGGCCAAAGCAGGCGCGATAATAGCTAAAGCTGTGCGCCGGGGGGTAATGGATGGAGGTCTGAATGCGCTCTGCGCGCAGCCGGTCGATAAACGCCTTGCGGTCGGCGCCGGGCGGCAGCAGCAGCGGAAAGATGTGATAAGCCGGCTGTGCGCCGGGGGCCAGGCAGTGCTTGAAGGGCAGCTCAAAACCCTGCGCCTCCAGCGGGGCCAGCGCGTCCCAGTAGGCGCGGGTCAGCGCGGCGCGGCGGGCGTTGTTGGCCGCCAGCTTGCCCAGTTGCACCAGCCCCAGTGCCGAATGAATCTCATCGATGCGATAGTTATAGCCCAGGTCCACCACGTCATAGCTGTAAGCGTGGCCCTTGTGGCGGTCATAGGTCAGGGTGGTCATGCCGTGCGAGCGCATCAGGCGCACCTTCTCGGCCACCTCGGGCCGGTCGGTCACCAACATGCCGCCCTCGCCGGTCGAGAGGTTCTTGTTCGAGAAGAAGCTGAAACAGCCCACCGCCCCCCACGAACCCAGGGGCTTGCCGTCCAGCGCCGCGCCGGGGGCGTGGGCCACATCTTCGATCACCTGCAGGTTGTATTTTTCGGCCAGTGCCAGAATGCGCGGCATATCACACGGGTAGCCGGCGTAGTGCATCACCATCACCGCGCGGGTGCGCGGGGTCACCAGCCGTTCAATCTCGGCTGGGTCCAGGGTTAAATTTTGCGGGCCGGTGATATCGGCAAAGCGCACCGTGGCGCCGGTATACAGCACCGCGTTGGCAGTGGCCACAAAGGTCAGCGAAGGCACAATCACCTCGTCGCCGGGGCCAATGCCCAGCGCCAGGCAGGCCAGATGCAGCGCCTGGGTGGCGTTTGAAACGGCAAAAGCATACTGCGAACCGGTCAGGCGGGCAAACGCAGCCTCAAATTCCTGCGTCACCGCGCCCATGGTCAACCACTTACTGCGCAGCACGCGCAGCACAGCCTCTTCTTCTTCGGGGCCGTAATCCAGATCGGCAAGGGGAATGCGCCATTCCATAAAATATTAATCCTCCGGTAAAAATTGCGCGCGCATGGTTTCAAAATCTTGCGCGGCCTGCTCATAATCATCGGGGCGGCCCAGGTCTTGCCAGTAACCGTCAAAGGGGTAAGCCACCACCCGCCGGCCGTCGGCCAGCAAAATCTTCACCAGGTCGGGGAAGTCGAGATAGTCTTCGGCGGGGATATAGCGCAGCACCTCGGGCTCAAAGACATACAGCCCCATGCTCACCTGATAGCTCAGGGTGGGCTTCTCCACATACCCGGTCAGGCTGTGGTCGCTGTTGGTCTCCAACACGCCCAGGTCAATCTTCACCTGGCGGTGGTGGGCGGCAATGGTGGCCAGCCCGCCATTCGCCTTATGAAAGCGAATCAGGTCGGCCAGGTCGAGCGTGGTAAGCACATCACCGTTGGTCACCAGAAAAGTCTCATCCAGCCCCTCAATCAGCGCCAGCGGTCCGGCCGTCCCCAGGGGGTGGGTCTCATAGCTATAGCGAATCTTCAGCCCCAGGTGGGCGCCATCCTGAAAAAAGGCGCGCATCAGCCCGGCCAGGTGCCCCACGGTGAGGGTCACTTCATCCACACCGGCGCGGCGCATCTGCTCCAGCAAAATTTCGAGAATGGCTTTATCGCCAATGGGCATCATCGGCTTGGGAAAGACGCGGGTATAAGGGGCAAGCCTGGCCCCTTTTCCGCCTGCGAGGACGACTGCTTTCATGACATCACCCTGAAACTTAGCGTTGATAGATTCCGGGCTGGAAGGCGGCCAGATTGGCGCGAATCCAGTCGATGGTATGGGTCAGGCCCGCTTCAAAAGAGACCCCCGGCTGCCAGCCCAACACCTGGCGCGCGCGCGAGTTATCCGAAAGCAGCCGCAGCACCTCCGACTTCCCCGGCCGCAGCCGCTGGGCTTCTTCCACCACCGGCAGCGTGCGCCCGGTAATGCGAAAAACGAGCTGCACCAGCTCGCCAATGGTAATTTCAGACCCCACGCCCAGGTTAAAGGTCTGGCCTTCAACCCCGTCCACCGTTGCGCCGCACAAAAAGCCGGCCACCGTATCGCTCACATAAGTAAAATCGCGCCGGGTGGTCAGGCTGCCCAGGCGCAGCTCTTGCCCGGCCAGCACCTGGGTGATGATGGTGGGGATGACCGCGCGCGCCGATTGGCGCGGTCCGTAGGTGTTGAACGGGCGAATGGTGACCACCGGCAGGTCGTAGGCGCAGTAGAACGATTCGGCCAGCTTGTCGGCCCCGATCTTCGAAGCCGAGTAGGGCGACTGTCCTTGCAGCGGGTGATCTTCGCTAATCGGCACCCGCAGCGCCGTGCCATACACCTCAGAGGTCGAGGTATGCACCAGCCGGCGCACACCGTTCTGGCGCGCCGCCAGCAGCATGTTCAATGTGCCGATCACGTTGGTCTCCACCACTTCGGCCGGGTGAAGATACGAATAAGGGATGGCGATCAGCGCTCCGAGGTGAAAGATCGTATCCACGCCCGCAGCGGCCTGCTGCATTGCGGGCAGGTCGCGCAGGTCGCCAGCGATGATCTCCACCTTGCCGCGCAGCGCATCGGGCAGCCGGTTCAGCAGCCCCGCGTCGCCGCGCGAGTTGTAGCGCACAAACGCGCGCACCTTTGCCCCCCGTGAGGCCAGGGTCTCTACCAGATGACTGGCGATAAAGCCGCCAGCCCCGGTCACCAGAACAGGTCGATCTTGCCAAAAATCAGACATCAGCGGGTTTCCTATGTTAATCGCCGGCATAACGTGTGCGCATCTGGCGCAAACGTTCACGGGCCAATTCGATATCATTATTTTTAAGGATCACATCCAGCTCGGTCAGCCATCCCGAAAGCTCAAGGCGTTCCACCGATTGCAGATCGGCCTCGGGCACGGCAGAATCGCCGGTTTTTACATCCAGGCTGGCACACACCAGCGCCATCAGGTCAGGGAAGTGCACTAATCGTGCCGAGGTCTGGTGAGCATGGGTCAAAATCTGTTTACGCTGTGAAACCGAAATGCGGTTGATGGCAAAAACGATCAAGCCAATGTCATATTTTTCCACCAGCGCTGCGATCTGTTCCGAAGTCCCCAAAATACGCGCGCCATCCACAACCATCCCCACCTTGCGGGGGTCGTCATCAACCATCCCCACCACGGTAAAGAGACGCGAGAATTGCTCCCGCCGAAAGAGCCAGCAGGCTGCCGAGCCATTATTGCCCGCCCCAACAATCAACACCCGCTCGCCCACGCCGGTCCGGTCGCGCCGTGCAGTGATCCAGCGCGTGGCAAAGCCGGTCAAAATGCGGTCGCGATAGCGCAGGGTCACAAAACCCAGCAGCGAGAGCAGCCCGGTAAAAATCAACAGTCCATTGGGCAATATCTGGCGAGCCAGAAAATAGGTATTGACAAGAATCGCCCCCATGGTCATGATAAACGCAGACAGCGCCAGATCCAGCGAATGATTGGCAGGCGCCTGCGCCCACGAAACATGGTTCAGCCCGAGCGAGTTATTAATCAACGAATACAGAAATGCAACCCCCAGGGCCAGCAAAATCGCATTATCCAGGCCGACATTCAGCGGCATATACGACCGCCAGATCAACCCCGACAAACCAATTGCGCACAACGCAACAAAAAAGTCAGCCGCAAACCAGTTTAGAATGCGCGAGAACAACTGTGCAAACGGTCCCCAGTACAACAGATGTTTGGGGATCGATTTCGTTCGCACCTGAGGCAGGAGTGCAATCAATGTCCAGAAGATCACATCCAGGTCGGTCAAAATCGTGCGATTACGAACATACACTGTATCAAGGCGCAGCTTGGAGGGCAAAATCTCCTGCAGGTAGTTTTCCATCAAGTTATCGCCAGAGAGCAGCTTTTCTTCATCACGATATAAGATGGAGGCCGGGCTGGTTACCCCCGGTCGAACCGAAAGAAGGATTTTCCGCGTCTCCTCAGGCCACCCAGCGGCGATATTCGGGTCTTCAGGCCGCGGTCCAACCAGCGACATCTCGCCCATCAATACGTTCCAAAGCTGGGGCAGTTCGTTAATTTTGGTATCCCGCAGCCAATGACCCAGGGGCGTAATCCGGTCATCTCCCTGAGCGGTAACGCTCGGGCCATTATAACTGGCCGAACGCTCATACATGGTGCGAAATTTGAGAATTCCAAAATTCCGGCCACTGCGGCCTATTCGCGGACCGCGATAGAAAACCGGTCCCGGTGAATCACGTCGGATCAATACACCAATAAGCAAAAAGATGGGCGCCAAAAAGAGCAGCCCCAAAGATGATGCCAGAATGTCTAGAAACCGGCGTGCAAAATTATCAACCCTGCGAGTGGTATGCCCCCACTCGCGATTGACATTGGATGCCATAGACATAACCGAGCTGGTCATATTCTTCCCCTTGCAAAGAACCTGAATCGTAAAACATGAATCATAGAAAGTCTCTGGTGAATTTTCATACTACCCCAAGAATTCTTCACACACTAAATACATTCTTATAGTCTACAAAAAAACTAATGATTTGTTCTTTACGATTTCACACCGCAGCCGCCAAATTCGGCGGTGTTATACTGATCCCCTTTTGCTTTATCCAACAAAAATTCTTATATTCAACATTTTCAAGCTTCCCCAATCAGATCTTCGGTCACATAACCGTACGATCAATGACTGCTTCTGACTTCTGGGGCGACGAGCTTATGTTAAAACAAATTCAACTGCTCATTTTCTTTTCGATCTTCCCTCACCCCTCACCTCACCGGCAGGGTCTTGCTCTCACCATAGGTGCGCTTGTAATAATATCCGCGGTAATAATTGCCATAGCGGCTGCGGCCGTTGCCCACCCCGTTCACCACCAGGCCGATCAGGTTGGCGTTCACCAGGCGCAGCTGCGCCACGGCCTGCTTTAGCGCGCTCAGCTTCGTCTCGCCGGGGCGCACCACCAGCAGCACACCATCCACCAGCGGGGCCAGCACGGCCGCATCGGTCACACTGAGCACCGGGGGCGAATCGATCACCACAATATCGGCCTGGCCCTGCACCTGGGCCAAAATCTCACGCATACGCTGCGAGCCCAGCAGCTCGGCCGGGTTGGGGGGCAGCTCACCCGAAGTCACCACGTGCAAATTCTCCACCGGGCCGGCCTGACGGGCACCGTTCAGGTAGGCATTCTCTTGCACAAAGACACCGCTCAACCCCGGCTCGCGCGCCAGGGCAAACATCTGGTTCACCCGCGGGCGGTGCAGGTCGGCATCGATAATGGTCGTCTGCCGGCCGCCCTGGGCCAACACCACCGCCAGGTTGGCGGCCACCGTACTCTTCCCGTCTGAAGGGGTGGCGCTGGTCACCATCAGCGTACGCAGCGGCTCATCCACCGCGGCATACTGCACATTGGTGCGCAGCGCACGAAACGCCTCGGCGGTCGGCGAACGCGGCTCAAGCTGGGCAATGGGCTGCCCGGTTTTGGCCTGCGCATGAAACCCGATGATGCCCATCACCGGCAGCCCCAGCCCGCGCGCCGCCTCGGCCGGGTTCTTCAGCGTATCATCCAGCGCGTTCAACAAAAACAGCGCCCCCACCGCCAGCATCAGCCCCAACAGCGTCCCCAGGGCCGTGTTGCGCATCACCTGCGGCTCCACCGGCTCGGTGGGCACATCGGCCGGCTCCACCTGAATCACATTCGAAACCGTCTGCGCCTCCGAAATGCGCACATTCTCATACGAAAGCGACAGGTTGGTATAAATCTGCTCATACTGCGTCAGCCGCGCCTACAGCCGCTCCATCTCCAGCCTGTCGTCCACCTCGCTCAACTGCGCGCGAATCTGCTGGATCTGGCGGTCGATATCGGCCATCTGCACTTGCAGCGATTCTTTCGAAGACTGGTAGCGCGAGGCCTGGGCGCTTTCGATCTGTTTCGAGAACACGGTAAACAGCTCATTGGCCGCCGTAGTGGCCAGCCAGGGGTCGGGCGAGAGCACATCCACCGTAATGAGCTGGGTATCGCGCACCGGCGTCACCGCCACCATCTCGGCCAGGTCTTCAGCGGTCAGGTCCTTAAGCTGCAAGTTATCCACCACCTGCTGCAACACCGGGCGCTTCACCAGCATCTCGGCATAGGTATGCGCCAGGCGTTCGCTGGTGAGAATGGTGTTATAGTCGGTCTCGGCGGTCGAAGAGGCCTGATTGATCAACAAAGTGGTCGAAGCCTGATAGATGGGCGTCATGCGCGCCGAGATCAAAAAAGCCGCCGCCCCGGCCAGCAGGCCCGAGAGCGCCACCAGCCACCACCAGCGCACAAACAGCGCGGCATACTGGCGCAAGTCAATCGAGGTTTCAAAGTCGGGAGAAGAAGCGTTGTTTTCATCGTAAAGCATAAAAAAATTCCCTCAAGGTCGATATCCGAGCACGCTCCGCCCCTTCGACACGGCAGCCCGTGTCAAATAAAAGCAAACAGAGAGAAAGGACAGCCAAAATATGGCTGCGCCGATAATGCCGTCAGATTCAAAAAAACGCGGAAAAATCTGGTATTCCCCCTGCCGAAAGCTATGAAACGGAGATGATCGCACGACTATTTTAGTACCGAAGTGAGTGACCGTCAAGCCAGGGGGGGACGGGTGGTTTAGACAGCAGAAAATCGTGATGGTACACAGTCTGATACCAGCAGGGCAATCGAGGTTAAGCCGATTTCCCCTTTTTCGGTACCGCGTTGTCTGGATTATAGCACGCCGACCGTTTTGTATAAGCTTTCATTTGACTTGCAATCCGTCCCGCAGCTCGCTCACCCGGCGGCGGCCAGGTTGTTCACCCAGCGCCGCGACCGAAAACGCAGCAGCCCAATGACAAACTTGGCAAATTCTTCACTGACCACCAGCGGGTAAACATAATAAACCGGCAAATGCAGCACAAAAGCGCCGATAAATGCCATCGGCACCCCAATACTCCAGATCAACCCGGCATCCACAATAAAGGCAAAGCGCGTGTCGCCGCCGGCGCGCAGCACGCCCACAATCAACAGCATATTTGCACTGCGCACCCACAGGGTCAGGGCCAACACCGTCAACAGGCGCAAAGCGGTTTCGTGCACCCCCCCGCTCACCTGATACAGCGCCAACAGATAGGGCGCAAACAGGCGCAGCAGCAGCCCCACCAGCAAGGCAAAACCAATGGTCAAAAACAGCGATGCGCGCCCGGTTTTAATGGCGCGGGGCACATCGCGGGCGCCAATCTGGTTGCCCACCAACACCGAGGTCGCATCGGTGATGGCAATAAAGATCACAAACGCCAGGTTCTCGATATTCATAATCATGTTCACCGCGGCCAGCGAGTCGGTGCCAATGCGGGCATAAACGGCCGTATACGTGGTGACAGCCAGTGCCCAGAGCAGCTCGTTCATCGCCACAGGCAACGCGCGCCGCACCACCCGGTTAAAGAAGGAGCGGGTAAACCCTTTCAGTTCATGCAGCCGGGCCGCAGCCGGGCTGCGCCGCCGGTAGAGCAGGGTTAACAGCAGGGCCAGTTCCACGGCCCGGGCAGCAGTCACCGCCACCGCCGCGCCGGGTGCACCCATTTGCGGCAGCCCAAATTTGCCGAAAATCAACAGATAGGCCAGCAAAATATCAAATGCCAGCGAGACCATCGACGCCAGCATGGGGGTTTTTACATCGCCCACCGAGCGCGACACCGAAGCATAGGCCGCCGTCAGCGAAAGTAAAATAAATGAAGGCGCGAGATAGCGCAGATACTGCGCCCCCAGCACAATCACCGCTTCGTCGGCAGTGAAGGCACGCAGCGCCAGCGTGGGGATGAACGCCGCAATCGAGAAAAAGATCAACCCGGCCGTCGCTGCCAGGATGAGGGCGATCCCCAGCGTGCGGCGGATGTTGGGGATGTCTTCCTGTCCCCAGTACTGGGCAGTAAAAATGGCACAGCCTGAGGTGGCCCCAAACAACAAAAGCTGCAAAAGAAAAAATACCTGGTTGGCCAGGCCAACCGCTGCAATGGCAGTTTCGCCGAGCTGTCCGATCAGCAAACCGGCGACCAGGTTTAATGAAGCCGATACGGCATATTGTGCAGCCAGGGGCAGAGCAAGGCGGGCAAGTGAGCGCATAAAAAATTAATCCAGGGGCTGTGGCGGCGATAGGTTCTTTAACGGGCGGGTATCAAACCCATACCGGCTAAGATGGTTATCGATCAGGGGTAAAATGGCATCGGCGGGCAGCAACTGGTCGTCTGAACAGGGCGACACATACCCGGCATACTGACCTGTTTCCCAGGTCAGGGTATACAAATTTAGCGCATACCAATTCTGACAATCACCCACTGTGATAATGCCAATATTGTAAAAGGGGGGCTTTAATTTTGATTCATCAATTGCATACACCAGGTTTTCATCCGCAATCCTTGAAGATACCTCAGCCGCAATTATCGGCCGGCGCAACAACGGCTGTTGAATCAAAGAATTGCCCTCCATCCAATCCGGGACCGGAATACCGATATAATCCAGCAGGGTGGGTGCAAGATCAAGGTTCTGCACAGGAACATCCGTCTTGCCGGCATACTCTCCATTGGGAAAGCGAATCATTAAAGGAATGCGATCCTTAACCGACCATTGCTGACCGTGGTCCGATCCGATAATGAGGATCGACTGCTCCAGTTTTCCACTTTGCGATAACCGGGCAACAAACTGGCCCACTTGCTGGTCAAATTCGCGAATGACATCATCATAATAATTGGGGTCAAAAGGCTTGTTGGGTATCCCCTGCGAATAAAACTGGGTCTGGGGCTGATAACGCCGTCCGTGGGTTGCCATAAAATGGACATGCACAAACAAAGGCGTGTTCACCGACTCCACCTGGTCTAATAACTCAAAATAACGGTTATCATCGGAAAACTTGGCCGCATCCTGCAGAACAAAATCAAACGGGTTCTGCATTTTTTTAATCAACCAGACATGGCGCACCCGATCAATACTGCGATTGGCAATTTCATAAACAAAAAACGAGAAATCATCCGGGATCAACCGGGTAATTTCAGGCATTAACGTGCTGAAGAGCATGGAACGATCATTGGCTTCATCAAAGCCTTCCTGAACGTTTAAGGTGTATGCGTCTCCATAATAAGGATTTGATATTTGAACGGTGTGATACCCATTAAGCCTGAGAATGCCGGGAAGGTGCTGAAAGGCCATACCGCCGGTTAAAATATTCGGCGGGTAAAGCACCCTGGTTTCAGCCGGATAGCGACCAGTATAAATGGAAACCAGCGATCCAGATGTATTGGCAGCATTGCTAAACGCATTCTGAGCAAAAAAGCTCGAATCGGCCAGGGCGCGCAAATTTGGCGAGGTGTCCCGCTCATACCCGTATGCCGAGAGATGATCGGCACTCAATCCATCCGAGGTAATCAGGTAAATATCCGGTTTGCGTAGTTTCTGGTCGGCAGATACTTCAGACAGGGCCTCTGGGGCGAGTTGTTTTTGAACAATTGGAATGCCTGCCCACACGAGAATGCAAACTCCCGCCGCCGCCATCACCCAGCGAGATCGATAGAACAGGCTCTTGCGCGCCGAAAACCATGCCGCCACTTCTCTTGAAATCCGATAACCTGGAAACATAAAAAACAACAGCAGCGCGCCATACGCAACACGCCCCACCCCCGCTGAAGTCGCAACTCCAAAACGAAAAACCGTGTACGTGAAGTTATCCTGCCATAAAAAGAAAAGTATGGCCAGAAATCCGGCCGGCACCAAAAGGGGCAGCACAAAATCTTTGGGCAGCACCTGCCGCACGATTTTAGTCCGGCCTAAAAGGCCGAGCACCAAAACCAGAATAATCGCACACAAAACCGCCCATACAGCAGTGAACAATAGAATTTGCGTTCTTCTGGGCCAGGAAACCACATTCATGAAAGATGGCTTTGTAACCAGAAACAACCACTCCATCCACACATAAGCGCTCGCGCTAAGGATTGTAGCGATGCCAATACCAAATTTTGAAAGCAGTGAATTTTGTTTTTCCATAGATCGAATAAACCCGGGTTCAAAACCGATTGGGACTGATTGTATCATTAATGACAATCGTCCAGATAATGCGGGGTGAGGTCCTTTTAGAATAGCAGGCTGACTGGCTCATACTTTACCCCCAATAAGTCATAGGTGAAGCGAAAATCAAAGGATATAATAATGGTTAGGGCTGAGCGCACCCGGTATCATAGTGCTGTCCTGGTACGAATCAACACTCAGAATGGGATCGGAAAAACTTGCAAGCGAACGACCTACGCAATTTACTCGAACAGGTAAAAAACGGCGAGATCGAAATTGATCACGCCTTGCAGCGGCTGCGGACGCTGCCTTATGAAAATGTGGATGGTTTTGCACGTCTTGATCATCACCGCGGAATGCGCTGCGGCTTTGCCGAGGTGGTATTCGGCCAGGGGAAAACCCCCGCGCAAATCATCGCCGTGGCCCGGCGGCTGGCAGAGAACAGCCCGCGCGTTCTGGTTACACGCGTTGCGCCCGAGATCGCCGAACAAATCAGCGGCGATTTACCAGGCTTTATCTATGCGCCCATCCCCCGCGTATTATACTGCAATCAAAACCCTGACGAGCCGGGCAAACCGGGTGTTGTCATCGCCACCGGCGGCACAGCCGACCTGCCCGCCGCCGAAGAAGCGGCCCTCACAGCCGAACTGATGGGCAGCCAGGTAATCCGCCTGGTGGATGTAGGTGTGGCGGGTTTGCACCGTCTGCTGGACCAGCTCGAGGTCTTGCAGCAGGCCAACGTAATTGTGGCTGCCGCCGGAATGGAAGGCGCACTGGCCAGTGTGATCGGGGGGCTGGTCTCGGCCCCGGTGATCGCCCTGCCCACCAGCGTGGGTTATGGTGCCAGCTTTGGCGGCCTGGCAGCCCTGTTGGCCATGCTCAACTCTTGCGCCGCCGGGGTGGCTGTAGTCAACATCGATAATGGTTTCGGCGCCGGTTACCTGGCCGCGACCATCAACCGAAAGGCAGTTTAAAATGACAGACACAATTCCAATAAAACTACACCACCTGGTCACGCATCTGACAGATATGGGTTCGGTGGTGGTGGCTTTCTCGGGCGGGGTGGATAGCAGTGTGCTGGCAGCCGCAGCGTATCGGGCGCTGGGGCCGCGCATGTTGGCCGTAACCCTGCGTTCGCCGGTGGAACGCGAAGAGGATGTGCGCAATGCACAGGAACTGGCCGCCGCGGTGGGCTTCCCACACCGGGTGGTCGATTTCGACGATCTGGCCCTGCCCAGGTTCCGCGCCAACCCGTCCAATCGCTGCTATCACTGTAAACTGGAACGATTTCAAAACTTAAAAATTTTTGCCGCCCGTGAAGGCTATGCCTGGCTTCTGGAAGGCAGCAATGCCGACGACCGCGATGACTACCGCCCCGGAAAAAGAGCAGCCTCCGAACTGGGCGTACGCAGCCCATTGGAAGAACTGGGGTTGACCAAAAGCGATGTGCGCAACCTGGCGCGCTGGATGGGTCTGGCCGTCTGGGACCGCCCCAGTTCTCCCTGTCTGGCAACCCGTTTTCCCTACGGGCAAGAAGTGACCCTGGCCGGGATTGAGCAGGTGCGCAAAGCTGAGGATCTGTTGATCGGGCTGGGGTTCCGCAGTGTGCGGGTGCGGCACCACGGTGAACTGGCGCGCATTGAAGTGGCGCCCGAACAAATTCCCGAGCTCATCACCGCCCGCGAGGCAGTGCTCTCTCGCTTGAAAGCGCTCGGGTTTACCTATATCACCATTGACCTGGCAGGTTACCGCCTAGGCAGCCTGAACGAGGTGCTGCCTTTATGAAAATTGCTTATCTAGACTGTTTTTCAGGGATCAGCGGCGATATGCTGTTGGGAGCGCTGCTCGACGCCGGTTTTTCGCCGCAGCGGCTGTCTGAAATGATCACCGCACTGGCCCTGCCCGAAAAGGTTGAAGTGCAGGTGAGCCAGGTGGTCAAAAAAGGGCTGCGCGCCACCCAGGTGGTCATCCTGACCGGCGAGAGCCATCACCACCGGCGGCTGAGCGACATTCAACAGATGATCGAACAAAGCGGGCTGCCCGAGACGGTTAAACGCAATGGTCTGGCGGTCTTTCAGCGACTGGCCGAGGCCGAGGCACACGTGCATGGGGTGGACGTCGAAGAAATCCATTTTCACGAGGTAGGCGCGCTGGATTCCATCATCGATATTCTTGGCAGTCTGCTGGGGCTGTACGAGCTGGGAATTGAACAGCTCTATGCGTCTGCCCTGCCCTATTCGGATGGCTTTGTAAATGGCGCCCACGGCCGCCTGCCCCTGCCCGCGCCGGCCACCGCCGAACTGCTGGCCGCGGCGCAGGCCCCCCTCACACCCGGCAGCGCCGCGGTTGAGCAGGTGACCCCCACCGGTGCGGCTGTGTTGGCCGCGCTGGCGCGCTTTGAACGCCCGGCCTTCCGCCTGGAAAAAGTGGGCGTGGGGGCGGGTCAGCGAGAGTTGGAGTGGGCCAATATTTTGCGCATCTTGATCGGCAACCAGGAAGGGCCTGCCCTGGCCGAGGTAGTCACCCTGGAATGCAACATCGACGATATGAACCCCGAATTTTACGGCGCGGTGATGGAACGGCTGTTTAGGGCCGGCGCGCTGGATGTGTTCTTTACCCCCATATATATGAAGAAGAACCGCCCGGCGATCATGTTAAGTGTCATTGCCCGCCGGCAGGATGAACCCGGTCTGGCCCAAATTTTGCTGCATGAGACCACCACTTTTGGTCTGCGGGTGCAGCACGCCAGCCGCCATGAAGCCGGCCGCGAGACCCGCAACGTGGCAACGCCCTATGGAGATATTCGGGTAAAGATCAAAATTCTGGACGGCAAGATTTGCCAGGCCGCCCCGGAATATGATGACTGTCGTAAGGCCGCCGAGACCTTTCGCCTGCCCCCGCTCACTGTTTATACGGCCGCGGTGACGGCTGCCAACACGCTAATCGAAACCGGATCACAGCCTTTATGAAGCTCTCCCCCCTGGCGAACTGGCAAAAACGAGAGATGGCCGCTCTGGCGCTGGCGCTGGCGCTGGCCGGTGCAATCAGTTGGCCCATCTTCCACGCCAACATATTCATACCCGGACGCTTAAACGACTTTGCCGACCATATTGCCTTTGCCGAACTGCTGGCCGCCGGGCGCGAGATTCCGCCCCACATTCTGGCCCACTCTCTGTTGCAATGGCTGATCCTTATGGTCAGCCGGGTGCTGGGGGTATCGGTGCAATGGGCCGCGCTGGGGGTGATGATGGGCGCCAACCTGCTCAGCACATTGCTTGTTTTCGGTCTTGTGCGCACAGGCAGTCGCCAGGCGCCCGCCCGGCTGGCGGCCGCAGCCGCAGCCGCCATGCTGTTTGTCAGCCCGATTGCTTTCTATCTCTGGCAGGACGGCTTTTATTATCTGGGCTATGTGGGGGTGGTGACCTTTCATAACCCCACCATCATTCTGCTGCGCCCGCTGGCGCTGGTCAATTTCATTCTGCTCCCGCAGGTCCTCGGCGAAGGCCGTGCACCGGCGTGGGTCTTCTGGGCTGCCGCAATCACCTCGCTGCTGGCCACCTTCATCAAACCCAATTATGCCATCTGCGCCCTGCCCGTGCTGGGGTTGGCTGCCGGGGCCGCCCTGCTGCGCGGGAAAAGTGTGCGCTGGGGGTTAATTGCCGGCGGGTTTATCATCCCCACCGTGGGTATGCTGGCCTGGCAATTTCTGACCACTTACGGCAGCGAGTCGGACGGCATTCTGTTTGCCCCCCTGGCCGTCATGCATAGTTACACCACTCTGGGCCTGCCGCTGCGTTTTTTGGGCTCCATCTGGTTTCCGCTGCTCACCTGTGCCCTGTTCTGGCGCGCCGCCCGTGAAGATGTGCTTACCCGCTGGGGCTGGGCCATCTTCGCCCTGGGTGCGTTCTTCACTTATTTTATGGCCGAAGGCGGCGAGCGCTTTCAGCACGGCAACTTTGGCTGGAGCGGCGAGATCGGTCTGTATTTGCTTTTTGCGGCTGTGCTGGCGCTGCTTGCCCGCCAGCCGCGTGGCTGGTGCTGGTGGGTCTGTGCCCTGGCCGGGCTGCTGCCACATGTTGCTTTTGGCGTGGCCTATTACACGGCCCTGCTGGGGGGAAGGTTGTTTTATTAGCGGGCGAGAGGCAATCGGGCAGCCCCCAGGTGGAAGGAGAACTGGCATAGCGTGAACCCCCGCAAAACAATTACGCCAGACCCAGGCCAGGTGATGTGAAATGGTCTTTTTCTGTGATTTCAAAAACTGTCAGGCAACAAAGGCTTGTATTTGTTTTGGCAATCGGTATACTAAAAATGTAAACGTTACAAATTCATAGTGCAAGAACTACATCATCGCTCACATCACGCGGGTTTTACCTAGTGGGGAAAATAGTATACGGGTGTGTCTGCAAAGGCAGCGATGATTCAGGGGTCCAATTTGGTCGCTTAACCTTCCTGTGTGGTGCAATTGGGTGGGAAGGGAAAATCCCTGAGGAGCAAATAGCGAAACCGGCCTGCATTCGGTCGGTTTTTTGTGTTTAAGTCATCAATTATCCCTGTTTCCATTACTTGTAGAACATAAATACAGGTGGCCTATTCAATTTCGGCCCCAATCAACGTGCTCTGAGAGAGAGCATTATTGCAGGGTAGAAATTTTGAAACCAGAATTCACAGGCAGTAGATGGAGGGGTGACATGAAACAAAGCTTATTCCTGCTGGATAAAATTGGGAAACTGGGGCGAATCGTGGTGATTCTATCCATGCTCCTGTCGTCATTTGGAATCAACGCAACGCCTGTATTTGCGGCACAAGTGGAGGAGGGCACCCTTTCGGTCCTTTCTGCCAGTCCGGCCGGATCAAACGTTCCAATTGACGCGGTCATTGAAGTGATTTTCAACACGGCCATCAATCCGGCCACTTTCAGCGGCAGCATTAACAGCGCGCCGCTCGTACCCACACAATTTTATCCATCGGCAGACAACCTCACCATCACCATTGATCCCGGCGAAATGGAATATGGCCGAGCCTACGCCGTGATGATCAACGGTTCGGTTGCCACTTCAGATGGTGCGGCAACCCTGGGCGCCGATTATGCCTTCAACTTCACCGTCGCGGCAAACCCCGCTTCAAAGCATCCCACCACCACGGTGAACATGCCGGCAGCCTCCTTTGAATCTGGCCAGACCTACACACTCAACGGTCAGGCTTCTGGCTATATCTGGCAGCGTGATGCAAATAACCCCCTGGAACTACGGCACTGGGATGTAAACGGGCAGGATGTGGGCGCTTCGCCAATGCTGCATCCCACCGCACTCTACTTCCCCCAGGGAATCGACGGCTATAAATTCTGGCTCTACTACACCCCCTATCCACCGGCAGCCGATGAAAACCCGGTGTTGATGCGTTCAAATGACGGGGTCAATTTTGAAACCTCCCCCGATATTCAAAATCCGCTGGTTGTCTACAACACCCAACCCCCCTACGATACCCAGAACCTGGCCGACCCCGAGGTCTACCGGGTGGGCAATACCTGGATGCTGTTTTACGAGATGGAATCCAATTCGGCTGATGTTCAACCCTGGATGGGATCGGGGGGGAATATCGGCGTGGCACTATCAAGCGATGGAAAGAATTGGGAACCCTACGGCGGCGCTTATACATATGATCCGCTGAACCCGCCCTCCGACTTCCCCGCCAATGGCAACCCGGTGGTCAAGCCCCAGGCGCCAGCTTCAAGCGGGTATCGCTCGGGTGAAATGGCCGTGATTTTCAAAGATGGCCTCTACCATATGTGGCGCACGGTCATTGATGGCGGGCTGTATATTTATCACGATACGGCCACAGACCCCCGTGGCCCCTGGACACTCCAAGCCGACAATCTGGCCATGCCCAGTTATCAGTATGGTCCGCATCCAGACGTGGTCTATGATGCCGAACGAGACCTGTACCTGATGCTGTACCTGATTCCGAGCGGGGCAGGCATGGGCCAACTGGGTCTGTATACTTCGCAAAGCCCGGCAGGTCCCTGGACCCTGCACCCCAATTACCCGCTATTCAGCGCCCAGGCCGCTTATCCCTGGGAGGGCAGCGACCTGTATCGTTCATCCATGGTGCAGGTGGATGGTCAATGGTATCTATATTATTCGGGTAACACTACGGGCGACATTCAAATTGGGCTGGCACGTGAGGTGCCCGGTGTTCGACGGGTGGAAATATCCACCAATGGCGGCACCACCTGGCAGCCTGTGACAGTGAGCCCGGATGGATCATGGACCTATTCGTGGACGCCATCTCACCCCGGAACCTATACCGTTCTGGCGCGCGTTCTGGATGATTTCATGCAGGGCAGCCCAACCGCAGGGATCAGTGTGCCGGTTTCATCTGGCCCAATGCCCACTGCGCAGGCGCCGATCCTGCTGGTAAAAGATTCCAGCCAGACTTCCAATCCTTATAATGGGTATCTCAGTGAGATATTGACCGCTGAAGGGCTAACCGAGTTCCAGGAAGTGGAGCTGGGTACCCTGATGGCCGATGCAGACCCGCAGACCTTTATCAACCAGTTCAGCGTTGTGGTTCTGGCGCAAAGCACGGTTAACACGGCCGCGCGGCAAGTGTTGCAAAATTATGTAACCGGCGGCGGCAATTTAATTGCCATGCGGCCCGACCCCGCGCTGGCAGGTTTGTTTGGGCTAACCTATGTGAACGAGCGGCCAGAACAAAACCTGCAATATTTCGCCATCGAAGCTACCTCTGAAGCAGGCAGCGGGATCGTACGCGGATCGCTGCAATATCATGGCGCAGCCGATAATTACACGCTCAATGGGGCTTCTGCCCTGGCTTATCTGTGGAACAACATCTCAACCCCCTCCACCAGCCCGGCCGTGACCCTGAACACGGTGGGCGCCGGGTCGGCAATTGCCTTTAGTTTCGATCTGGCAAAGAGCATTGTCATGACGCGTCAGGGCAACCCCGCCTGGAAAGACTCTGAAGGCGACACCCTGGGCGGCTACCGCCCCATGGATATGTTTGTGCGTACCAATGGAGACTGGTGGTTATCGCCAGATCGTATGCGCACCCCGCAGGCCGACGAAGAACAGCGCTTTTTGGCCAATTTGATTCTAACCCTGTCGAACAAGCCGCTACCCCGCATGTGGTATCTGCCCAACGAGCACGGCGCCGTATTTGTTTCGACCGGTGATGCAGAGTATGTCGGTGGGGCTGCGCTGGAAACGGTGATGAACGACATCGCTAGCTATGGCGGTAAATACACCAATTACCTCACCGAAACCGGCGTCAGTGAAACATCGATTGCCACCGAAGCCGCCTGGCGGGCAGCCGGCCACGAAGTTGGGCCGCATGTTTACGGGGGCGGCCCCGACACCTGTGCCGCATTGACACCCGCCTATGCACAGATCGCCAGCAATATCTTGAGCAAGTTCGGCCATCCGGCCCGTTCTGCCCGCAGCCATACCATCGATTGGTGCGGCTGGTCAGATATGGCCGAAATCGAGGCCAATAATGGCACCGAACTGGATACGAACTACTATCATTACAACAATATGCTGCTTTCGTATGGCGATAACGCCAACGGTTATTTCACGGGCAGTGGCCTGCCCCAGCGTTTTGTGAATGAACAGGGCACCGTACTGTCGCTCTATCAGGCCACAACACAGTTCCCAGATGAATGGTTCGCAGATAATGGCAGGACTGCCGCCCAGGTAACCCAGATTATTCAAGGGTTGATAGAAGCCGCAGAAAATGGCTACTATTCCGCTTTTGTAGCCAACATCCATCATGTGCGCTACGATGGTAGCGACTCAATTACACGCACATGGGCAAACCAGATTTGGGCGTATGCACAAAGCCACAATGTTCCCCTGTGGTCTGCTGAAATGCTGCTCGATTTTGTCAAAGCCCGTGATGCTTCACGCTTCAACAACCTCACTTTCAACAACAGCACACTCTCATTCGACTTTGTGCCCGGTGCCAACCGTCAAGATTTGACGGTGATGATCCCGGCCAACCATCAGGGCAACGAATTGACATCGATCACCCTGAATGGCGCTGCCCAGGTCTACAACAGGGTCACGGTGAAGGGACTGGACTACGCCCGCTTCACCACCCCGCCGGCCGGCGGGCAGGTGATCGTGAATTATGGGCAGGACACCACCTCTCCGATCATTTCAAATGTGGAGGCGAATGAGATCAGCGATGTCTCTGCCACAATCCACTGGCAGACAGACGAGGTGGCCTCCAGCCAGGTTCAATACGGCACCGATGCCGCCAATCTGAACCAATCGATGACCGTTCCGGGTAACGTTTTATCTCATGCGGTTACCCTCACGGGCTTAAACCCGCTGACCCCCTATCACTACCGGGTTGAATCGGTTGACCGGTCGGGCAACCCGCCCACTGTATCGGCGGTTTACACATTCACCACCGGCATGCCGCGCTGGATCGAGACAACCACGGCTGATTTTTCAGATGGCAGCCTGAGCGGCACTCAAGTTACCACCACCGCAAATGGCGAGGTAATTCTGGGGGTTGGCAGTGGCGCCGGAGATGAATTTGACGGCACCTCTTTAAATACAACCACCTGGCTGGCAAGAAACATGTTGGGCGGTGAACCGGTTGTGTCGGTGGCCGATGGTCAGGCGACCGTCTCTTCGGCCACCTACATCCGCACCAACCAGACCTATTTCCAAAAATCATTGGAAGGGCTGATCACCCTGCGCAGCGGGTCGAATGCCCATTTTGGCTGGGCAGATACCGTGAACAGCGGTGATGATGGGATTATGGATCCGCACTGGATCATATTCACCTCGGCAAACGGCGTGATTTCGGCGCGGACCCGGCTGAACGACGGCCAGGGGCTCAACGGCGAAGTGAACACATCTCTGGCGGGGGTAGCCCCAGATGTGCCGCACCTGTTTAAGATCGTGTGGAACACAGATAACACAATTCAATTCTGGGTGGACGGGGTGTTAAAAACAACCCATACCCGCAATTTCACCCAACCCTTCCGCATTTATATCACCTCAAACACCGGGCAAAGCACCCAGGCAGACTGGGTGAGGGTTCTGGGCGATTACGCCGCCAACGGGGTCTATGAATCTTCGGTGTTTGACCCCGGTCAGACAGCAGATTTTGACAGCCTGGCATGGGCGGGTGATGTCCCCGCGGGTACTGCGGTGGCGTTTGAGACCCGCACCTCAAATGATGGCGTGGCCTGGAGCGAATGGCTGCCGGTGGCCGGTGACGGAGCCATCGCCAGCCCGGTTGGCCAGCTCATTCAGTATCGGGCAACTTTAACCACTGCCAATGTCAGCTTCACACCCCGCATGGATGAGGTAATCATCACCTACCAACCGGCCGGGGCAGACACAACCCCGCCCGTCATAACCAGCGTTGTGCCACAAAACCTCGCCAGCGGTGTGGCAATTGGGACGGATATCACCATTAATTTCAGTGAGCCCATCGATACGACCACTTTCCAGGCCACCATCAATGGAGCGACCGCCTTCACCACGGCCTATCAGAACGGCTATCGCACCGCAGTGCTAAACCCGGATGTTAATTTTGAACCCGATTCACTGGTCAGCGTGTCAATTAGTGGCGCTGTTGAAGATCGGGCCGGGAATCCGCTCGGGACAGCCTATGAATGGAGCTTTATCACCAGCGCCCAGACCGCCGGGTGGGTTGAAACCACCACAGCAGACTTTTTGGATGGCGTAATCGATAAGGTTTTGATCACCAGCAGCGCAGATGGCGAATTGCAGTTGGTGCCCGATCTTAACGATCACTTTACCGGCAGCGCACTGGGAACCGACTGGGTGAGCGGACTGTGGGCCGGGGGCGCTTACAGCCCAACCGTCAGCGACAGTGTGCTGACGCACGGCACACCCGGTAGCTACATCCACTCGGTGAAGCGCTTTGGAGCCGGCACTACCATTGAAGGACGGGTCAGATTTGAAAAAGGCGGCAATGCACTTGCCCCCTATATCTACTTTGGTCTGGCGGGAACGGATCTGGTGCCCTGGGCATTGTTTGGAACCGGATATACCGGCGACCAGGTGTATGCCAGCACCTATAATGCCCGCACAGGCGACCCGGTGATCGTGGGCCTCGGGGACCTCTTTGGCGCCTGGCACGATTACAAGATCACTTATAAGAGTGATCGAGTGGAGTATTATGTGGATGGAGCTTTGCGCCATACCGAAATGGTCTCCATTCCAGTCTCGCTGTACAGTTATCTGAGCATAGGACCACAGGCCCCCGCCGGGGCGTCAGTCAATGTCGACTGGGTCAGAGTCAATCAATACTCCAGCATTCAAAATACCGTCACCGAATTCAGCGATGATTTCAGCGCACCAGACCTGAACTGGACCTCGCTGGGGAACCCGGATTTTGGTGGACCGGGCGGAGCCGATTATCATTTGGAGGGCGGCAAACTGGTGCATGGAACGCTGGGCAGCAGCTACCATCCGGCGGTTCCGACCAATGCGGGCACCTTCAGCAATTTCGAATTCGAGGTGGATGCTGACTCTCCCAATGGTTTCTGGGGCATCACCTGGGGACTGCAGGATAATGCACACTATTACTTTGCCCAGTCCTACGGTGGAACGCTCAGGGTCTTCCGGCTGGATAACTTCTTCACCACGTACACGCAGTTGGGCACAAACTTCACCGCCCCGGCGGCTGCCCCCGGCGTGTCGCAGCATATCCGCCTGGTGGGCCAAAACGGCGCCTACACAATTTATGTGGACGGCGCGCTGATCGGCACCGTTCAAGACACAACCTACCCAATGGGAAAGGTAGGTGTTGTGGGCTATGGGTCATTCATCACAAACTTTGATAATGCCGTCTTGCGCGGATATGAAACTACGGTTATCCCCGGGGCAAGCGGGACCTATACCTCGAATGTACATGATTTTGGCGGCGTTCAAAACTGGAACGGGTTGAGCTGGGTCGGCCAGAATCCGACAGGCACCAGCGTTCAGTTCGCAACGCGCTCTTCACTGGATAATGCCGACTGGTCGAACTGGGCAGATGTGGGTGTGGATGGAACGATTGGCAGTCCGGCCAACCGCTACCTCCAATACCGCGTACAACTGGCCTCGACCGATATCAATTTGAGCCCGGTGGTGGAAGAAGTGGTTGTCGGCTCTTCCATTCAACCCACCTTCCACACACTGACGGTACTGACCGCCGGGGATGGTTCCGGCACAGTAACCAGTGATCCAGCCGGCATCAACTGCGGCGCAACCTGTGCTTACGATTTCAACAAAAACACCTCTGTAACGCTGACGGCCACACCCGCTTCCGGCTCCACCTTCAGCGGATGGAGCGGTGCGGGCTGCTCGGGCACAGGCACCTGCCAGGTGATCATGGATGCGGCCAAATCGGTTACAGCCAACTTTGCGCAGGATGCCTACACCCTGACGGTCACCTCACTGCACGGCACAGTGACAAAGAGCCCCGACAAGGCCACTTACACCTACGGTGAGACGGTGCAACTGACCGCCGTGCCCGCCGCGGGCTGGAGCTTTGCCAGTTGGAGCGGCGACGCCACCGGCACCACCAACCCGGTCACCGTGACCATGAACGGCAACCGCGCCGTCACCGCTGGTTATACCCAGGACGCGTACACCCTGACGGTCACCTCACTGCACGGCACGGTGACGAAGAACCCCGACAAGGCCACTTACACCTACGGTGAGACGGTGCAACTGACCGCCGTGCCC
>CAZQLE010000006.1:22561-46625 GCA_964593905.1 uncultured Anaerolineaceae bacterium
GTGACCATGAACGGCAATCGCGCTGTCACCGCCGGTTACACGCAGAACGAGTACACGCTGACCATCACCTCACAGCACGGTACGGTGACAAAGAACCCCGACAAGGCTACCTACACCTACGGTGAGGCGGTGCAACTGACCGCCGTGCCCGCCGCGGGCTGGAGCTTTGCCGGTTGGAGCGGTGATGCCACCGGCACCACCAACCCGGTGACCGTGACCATGAACGGCAATCGCGCTGTCACCGCCGGTTACACGCAGAACGAGTACATCCTGACGGTCAATGTAGTGGGGAATGGCAGCGTCACCCGGGAGCCCAATCAGGCGGTATACCATTATGGAGATACGGTCACACTGACCGCAACCGCAAATACAGACTGGGTGTTCAGCACCTGGTCGGGTGACTTGACGGGCAGCGTCAACCCCGCGGTCATTACAATGAATGCCAGCAAGACCGTTACCGCCACGTTTACAAAAGTCTTACCCACCTGTTATGCGCTCACATTGAGCCATACCGGGCAGGGAACTGACCCAGGCGCAGAACCCACCCACTCCGACGACTGCCCATCCGGCCAGTTCATATCGGGTGCGATCATCGAGCTGAATGGCGCCGTCCCTGAGGCTGGTTGGCAGATCGGCAGTTGGAGCGGAACAGATAGCGACGCCAGCACAGCCAGCACAAACTCTGTTACCATGCCGGCCGCAGCCCACTCCGCGCAGGTTAACTACACCCAGAGCGAATACAACCTGATTGTAACCATCAGCGGCAGCGGCACAGTCACCCGCAACAACAACGGGCCCTACCACTTTGGCGATGTCATCACGTTGACCGCCGTGCCCACCGCGGGCTGGAGCTTTGGCAATTGGAGCGGCGATATCACCGGCACCACCAACCCTGCCACCATTCTGATCAATGACAACAAGGCCGTCACAGCCGTCTTTGTCGACACAACCGCGCCAGAGACAAGCCTCACTGCCTATCCGCCAAACCCCAGTGACAACCACCTGGCAAGTTTCACCTTCAGCGGCACAGACAACCTCACCCCGGCCGGCAACCTCATCTTTGAATGCAGGCTCGACAGCACCCCCTGGGCGATCTGCACCAGCCCGAAATCATACACCAGCCTTGCCAGCGGCGCACACACCTTCGCGGTGCGGGCGGCCGATGCAGCCGGCAATGTCGACGCAACCCCGGCTGTATACACATGGACCGTGATTACGGGTCAGGCACCGGTGGCGAATGCCGGAGGACCCTACACAGGCTCTGAAGGGGCTGCCGTCTATCTCAGTGCAGCCCAATCGACCGACCCGGAGAACAACATTGTTTCTTACCAGTGGGATCTGGACGAGGATGGACTGTTTGACGATGCAATCGGGAAAACTGCAAAATTCAAGGCTGTGGATAATGGCACCTACACCGTTCAGGTTCGGGTAACCGATGCAAGCGGCCTGAGCAGCACCGATGACGCAACAGTTACCATTAAAAATGTACCCCCGACCATAACCTCCCTGAAATCCAATCGAATGGTTCGGGCAGAGAGCAAGGTGAACATCATAGCCACATTCAAAGATCCGGGCAGCCTGGATACGTTCACCGCAGCCTGGAAATGGGGTGATGGCACAACCAGCACAGGAGCCGTGAGTTCAAAGACGGTTACGGGCTCACATATTTACACAAAACCTGGCGTCTACCTGATCTCTCTCATGATCACCGACAAAGATGGCGGTGTGGCAAAAACTTCCTATTGGATTGTCGTACTTGCGAAAAGATAAGCTTTTGGCCTGACAAACCAGCAAAAGCCAGAAAAGCTTGAGAAACAAACGAGAGGCCGCCCGGTCGGGCGGCCTCTCACCCTGTTTACCGGGTGCAGCACCCCCACACCGGCGGAAGATCGTCTTGCCCGCGTGCGCAGAGCCGCGACCGGCAAGTCTCTCGGACAACGGGCAGGTTCGCGACCTGATGTTTTGTTGCTCTCTTGTTGAGAATAAATTGGCTACGCGCAAAGCCGCCAGCAGCCAGCAGGTTTGCCTTTTTGCCCCGACAAGCTTACCAGCCGCCCGGTTTGGGGCAATTCATCCCGGGCAACACTTCCCGCATGCCATACCGGTCCGTGCGTGGCAGACTCTGGCAGTTCCACTATACAGGAACACAAAGGGTGAACTCAAGTTTGAGACTTGCGCCACCGCCTGCCCACCGTTGAAGTAGGTCTTCTCTGCGATGGTATTGCCGCCTTCGATCCAGGACCGTGCCGGTGTCATGGGGCTTTCAAACGATTATCTTCGGGTCAATGGTCAACCGTACGTTGTGGGTGAAAGCGCCGAGCGACATGGCATCCAGGTGCAGCACGCTACACCGTGACTATTACGGGGTCAGAGCTGTCAATGAGGGCACTTCAAGACCCCTTGCCAAATCCGAATTTTGACCTGATGAATCTACTCAGCATGCCTGCTTTTCAAAATTTTCATCCATTAAAATCAATTAGATTTCAAAAAAGAGAAATTAGACATCCAGAAGACACAATAAAATCCTATTTTTAGTCTTAATTCTGGTGATTAGACAATCCGATCGTCAGGAGATTTTAGAAAACCCGCCAATATGGCTGCTTGAAAGACCCAGTTTCACTAAAGCCTGTGCCTGCACTACGCCACATTTGACAGGGTCTAAGACAGGCACACCTAGTTCGGCAGCCATCCTAACTTCAAGCCCCGCGAAAACAGCCCCACCGAGAATCAGTACCTCAACATGTTGCTCTTCGATCAACTTTTTGCCTGCAGCTACAAATGCATCTAAAGTGGAATTAGATTGGTGCGCTGCTTGCAAGACACTCATCTCTACAGTTTGAATGCCTCCGCAGCGCTGATCGAATCCATAACGGTGCACCAGGTCGGTGAGAACGGGGCGCAGTTTGCGCAAAGGGGTTAATATACCAAATTGGCTTCCTAACTGAATGGCGGTGATCATAGCAGATTCGGCAATTCCGACAACTGGTTTCAAAGAAAGTTCACGCGCCGCAAATAAACCAGGGTCGCTAAAACAAGCGATGATGAAAGCATCGGCATTCGCTTCATGGCTGGCAATTGCCTCACAAACAGCAACCGCTGAAAGTTCTCCATCCCAATAACCCTGCACGGTGGGCGGAGCATTTTTAGGTGTCAGAGTTTCGATTTGTGTGCCTGGCAATGCGGCTATTTCAGCCGCGTTATGGATGTACTGGCTGACGCTAGATGTTCTGTTCCCATTGATAACCACCAATTTCATGAATTTTACACAGCCTGTCGGGCTGCCTCCATGAACCGGATGATCTTTTCCTGGTCCCATTGCAAAATTTCGCCAGGTTGGATATTCTTGCGTTTTAATGCGTTACTCACAATAACGCCATCAGCCACCTTTAGAGCTTCGCCCACATTGTCTACTGTGGCGCTGCCGCCTAAGATTAATGGCTTATTCACACCATTGTTGCGGACGCTTTGAATGATTTGCAACGAATCGTTAAAACTACTGCCGGTCAACACCAGTCCATTTGCGCCAGTATTGGCCGCCCAGCGCGAAGCTTTTTCTATCGTCACATTGCCCATGGGCGAGCCAGTACGATCATGCACATCTGCTAAAATTTGCAGATCCTCACTATTGAGTAGATGCCTGTATTCAGAAGCTTCGATGCCACAACCCATCTGAATTCCAGAAGATTTCAACATGCTGCCCACAAACACCTTGATACGCACAAACGACGCACCACTGGCGAAAGCCACTGCCAACGCAGCCAGCGGATCATGTGCTTCAATGATAATTCCCAGTTCAATTGCAGGGTATTCTTTTTTTAATAATCTTGCCAGAGCGGCCATCATGGTCAAGGTTTCAGGCCGGGCATGTTCTGGGCTAGGAGTTTCATCCTGAAGAATAACTGCCGGCATGCCACCTGCCGCAAAGGTGGCCATGTTTGACAAGGCATAATCTTCAATTTGGGCCATGGAGGGCATGTTACCTCGTGGGTAAACGGGCAAATGCAACGCAGCAATGACCAGTGGTTTGAGATCAAAAAGTTTGTTCATTGAATTATCACCTAAAAATTGTGTTCTTGCGTAAAGTTTTTAATGGAGGAAGATTTGTCTCTGCCCAATATCTGGTGAACAGTTATAAGGGCAGCCCTTGCTGAATTAGTCACCTTTGGTGAGGCCAACGGGTCTCTTCCAAAGTCATGCGGGCATGACCCCAGAAAGTGGCTGGGGGCTGCATATGACAGCGTAAATCGGCACGCTCGATAGTGCGCAGCGTTTCCTGTTGGGCCTCTGCGAGAATATCCTCTTCAGAAACGCTGAGTACTTTTCGATCTTCCATGATTACTTTGCCGTCCACAATAACAGTGGTCACGTCCTGACCTGTGGCCGAGTACATAAGCCGGTGAACTGGCATGATTTCGGGGATCATGTGAGGTTGGTACATATCCACAACAATGACATCCGCTTTTTTTCCAACCTCGAGCGACCCAATTTCATCATCCCAGCCAAGAGCACGTGCCGCATCAATAGTGATCATTTCAAGAAGTTTTCCCGCAGGAAGGTAGAAAGAGTCTTTCATCAAAATTTGCTGCACCAATTGTGCTTTTCGGGCTGCTTGGAATAAATCAAAGGGGGTTTTGGGGGAGGTACCGTCGGATACCACTGCAACGGTAACCCCTGCTTCCAAGAGCTGCGGCACGGGTGTTGGGGCTTTGCCCTGTGATCCGCCAGGCATATGCCCAACACGGGTATCTGTATTTGCTAAAATCATCACTTCTTCAGTAGACAGACCGTTGCAGTGTTGTAACGATACGTCTGGACCGAGAAGGCCAAATTCATCTTGACTGGCCAGTTTTACCATGCCGCCAAATGCGTCCGAATGGATGCGCGTGTTATATTTACTGGCAATATCGCGAACCGCGCGGGATTGTCTGCGGTCATGATCCGTTAATTTTGGAGCTAAGTCAGGTGGGGTGGGGCCGGACGAATCGAGCGAAGCAACAATTAGGAATGGTGTAATAAAGACGCGGATGCGATCATTCGCACCGTGATTCCAGGTTTCTATAGCCATCGCCGCGCCCTGCATGGCCTCTTCAAAAGAGACATCCCGTGTGACGCGTTTTCCACCGGTCCACCGGCTGAAGGAATGCGGCCAGGGTGGGTTACAGGGGCCAACTGCAACTACTTCACGAATACCAACCTCAGCATAAGCACGGGCATGGTTGTTGGCAAAGATAGGATCATCACTGCGCGGTTCTGAGCCAATGACACTTAACCCGCAGGTAATGCCCGATTTCAAACGTTCCAACGCAGAAAGCCTGCCTTCGGTGTACCAATACTCATCGGTAGTAAAATGTTGATAGACTTGTGTAACCACTTTACCCCAGAACGAGGGTGTATCAGAAGCAATCCCTTTTAAAAGTGAATGACCTCCGTGCCCATGGGCGTCAATTAACCCGGGTAAAATGAGTTTGTGCTTGCAGTCTATGGTTTTCGATGCTGTATATGCCTGTTCCAATTCCTGACTGGAACCAACAGCCACAATTCTCCCGTCGTCAATCGCGACACCACCGTTCTCCAGAATTTGACGTTGGGGATTCATGGTGATAACCGTTCCGTGAATCAGCAAGGTATCAATCATGTCTTTCTCCTATTATCGAGGATGAGAACTTGCAAGTCATGTAAATTTTTTCCATAAAGCGTCACTTAATTGTTGAGCTTCTTGTATAACCGATTCTTCATCGATATGGAGCGATTTGCCATTCTTAATTAATAATTTGCCGTCCACAAAAACCATATCCACATCACTGCCCAACCCATTATGAATGAAATTAGCAACCGGATCTACCACCGGCATGAGGTGTGATTTGTAAAAATCAATCACTACCAGGTCGGCTTTTTTACCCACTTCCAAAGAGCCGATGCTGTCCTGTAAATTCAGGGCTAGCGCCCCGCCAGTGGTTGCCATTTCCAACACATCTATGGCCTGAAAAGCCAGATAATCTCCGGTCTGCATACGCGCGACGGTCAATGCCAAGCGCATAACCTCTACCATATCACCGGCCATATTATCCGTTCCAAGACCAACATTGATACCCTGCCGGCGGATAGCTTTGATAGGCGCCATCATGGCGTTCTTGGCATTACTTCCGCTTTGATGAGAGACATGTGTTCCGCTTTTCGCCAGCAAAGCGATATCTGCCTCATTCACAAAGACACAATGTCCTGCAATCATTTGTGGAGACAACAAACCCAGTTCATTCAGATATGCAGTGGGCGTGTATCCGCTGCGTCTGTGAATTTCATCTGCTTCACGTTTGCTTTGCGCCAGGTGAATTACTAAACCTACGCCAGATTCTTGTGAAGCTTTTCCAATTTTTCTTAAATATTCTGCCGAACAGGTATCCGGTGCGTGCGGTCCTAAGCGGGCGGTGATGCGTCCATCCGGGGTCCCATTCCAATCCCTTACCAGGTTTAAGCCGATTTCCAGCAGTTCTTCTCCACATCGAGGGTCAAACTCATATTTTCCTTCTGGGATCTGAAAAAGATCTGCATCATGCAACCGTTCACTGACTACAGCCCGCATACCCAGTAGATGAAAAGCTTCAGCAGCTTTTTGTTCATGGATGTAATTATCCACGATACAGGTCGTTCCAAACTTTAGGGCCTCCAAGCCGCCTAATAGGGAAAAAATATAACAATCATTAGGGGATAAAAATACGCCTTGCGGCACATTGGGACTATAGGCAGGGGCAATACCCCGGTCATCGCCGATTCCTCTCAATACCGATAGGGCAGCATGTGTGTGAATATTGACAAAGCCCGGGAAAATCACTTTATGGGTTGCATCAATTACTGTTGAATCAGCCAACTGAGGCGGGAGATCTTTCGTGAGTCCCATCCAGGTGATACGATCTTCTTCCAACACCAACGCAGCCTCACTCAGAATCCTCTTTTGAGGATCCATTGTGACAATGGTAGCGTTCTGGATGATGGTAGACACTATAATTTCTCCTTTCTATGGCAGATAGCAAGGCACAAACTTCCCATACCCCGCACCCTTCAAAAATACACCTTCCTGGTAGACCGTTTTTCCGCGCAGGATCGTTTGCATGACTTTACCTTGTAACTGCCAACCTGCATATGGACTCCATTTATTTTTTGTTTCCAATTTTTCCGACACAACTTCCCATTTTTTCTTTGGATCTACCAGCACAAAATCTGCATCGGCGCCAATTGAGATGTGACCTTTTTGTGGGTAAATACCCATTAGTTTGGCCGGATTCGTGGACATCCACAATGCCAGGTCATTAAATGTAGCTTTGCCCGCATGGACCCCTTCACTGATCATTAACGGCAGCCCAAGCTCCAGACCATTAATTCCAGGTGGGGCCAAGCGGATATCTTCCAACCCGCTGTCTTTATCTACGCTGGTATACGGTGAATGATCTGAAACCAGACAGCTGATAGTGCCATTCCGTAAAGCCCGCCACAATTTTTCTTGATTGTCTTTTTCGCGCAGCGGGGGATTGCACTTTGCATAAGGGCCGTACACATCCATTGATTTATTATCCAAAACCAAATAATGGGGGCAGGTTTCAACTGTGACCTTTTGACCCGTTTTTTGCGCCTGCGCAATGAGATCAGCACCCTCAGCCGCGCTGAGGTGGAGGATATGAAGGTTAACATTGGCGTGTTTCGCCAGAAAAATCATACGTTGAATGGCTTCAGTTTCTGCAATCGCAGGCCGAGAAGTCACATAGTCGCTTCCGCGTACCGAAGACAGCCTGTTGAACATGGCTGTAAAACATTCAATGATAGACTGGTTTTCCGCGTGAACCGCAATTGCTTTGCCGCACGCGCTTATTTTTTGCATTGCTCTCAACATAACGCCATCATCGACCATGGGATAGATCGGGTCTGATGAACAAATAAAAGCCTTGAAAAAGCAGGCGCCAGCCTGAGTGAGCCCTTCAATCTCGTCCAGGTTGTCAGGAACAACCCCTCCCCACAAACCAAAATCAACTAAACTTTTCTGTTTTGCTAATTGAACCTTTTCATTAAAGCGTTCAACCGTCGTGGTAGGAGGAGAATCAACAGGCTGCTCCAACACCGTCGTAACGCCGCCTGCAGCAGCAGCGCGAGAGCCTGTGTAGAAATCTTCTTCTTCGTTTGGACCTGGCTCACGAAAATGAACGTGCGGATCAACCAATCCAGGAAAAACCACAAGGTTTTTCGCATCGATTTCGTGATCTGCAGTCATTTTTTCATCCAGCTTTCCCAAAGCTACAATTTTTCCCTCTTTTACGGCAATATCCATTTCAACAATTGCAGTTTCCGTTACCACTTTACCATCATGTATCAACAGGTCATAATTCATTTATGGTTCTCCAAATCTGTCAATTTTCTCCAACCCAAAGAAAGATTTTTAGGCTCCATGCCCAATGTAAAGCAAGTAAACACCAAAAACGATTACAAGACTAATAACTATTTTGGCGGTTGCACTGAACGCTTTATTTCTCAAGGGAACAATTCCCGGATAGAAACGATTAAACAACGCAGAAAAAAACATTATGAAGAGTGGTGTGGTTGCTTGAGTCGCAGACACCAATGCCAACGGACCTTTCGAAAAGGCCAAGGTAAGCACCATCAAGTTAATTAGAGCAAACACTTCAATCAACGCGGTTATCCAAAATACCTTCATACCTGATTGGCGAATAGGGAGAAGTACCTGATTGCGCAATGTTCTTCGACTGAAGATAAACAGAATTGGAATCAGCATACCAAGCCGACTGAGAGCAAATGCATCCCAGAAGGCTAGCTCAGAGACCGCGATTTTCAAGAAAACTTCTGAAAGGCTCCGGAATAATGTGGCAACCATTACCAGCCAGAGCACCTTATTGATTCTTAAACTAGACCCGCTTTTTGCGGGCCCTTCCCACGTGAGCAAAACAGCACACGCGACTACTGTAAACACACCAATATAGTTTATCGGCAAAAAGATATTTCCGAAGATAATCGTTCCCCAACCCAATGAAAAAATCGGACTGACCTGTGAAGCGCCGTAGACTGTAGTAGCATCCGCTTGCAACATAGCCCTGGCAAAGATAATCGCGGTTCCAAAAAACAGAAAACCGGGCATCATGGCAAGTAACACTTGCTGCACCGATAAAGCCGAAAACAGATCCAAATTAACTCTGATAATTAGGATCAGAAGGCAATAAAATCCCAAAAAAAATGCGGTGAAAAATGGATAGGCTATTGGATTCCTGTAATAGCGTTCTAAAACAATTTTATCTGTAGTTCCGATCAAAGCAGATAAAGCCATCGAGATTAATCCTAAAGGAAGCCAGTGCATATCATATCCAAAAAATTGAATGATTCTGTTTACCAGAAAAAGTTAAATATTATAATAAGCCAGGCGCAAAGCCGCTTGATAACGGTTAAACCTCAACGCCATTCGAATATCTTTTTTTTCAATGACCATCGAAGCCGAAATGGAACCACAAACAGCCGCCAACTTTGGATCATGTGTTTCTGACATACCAACCAAAAACCCTCCACAAAAAGCGTCTCCCGCGCCAGTCAAGTCAACCACCTTACTGGGGTAAGCTGGAGTATGATGTAGTGTCTTTTGGTCACAATCCAAGATTAACGATCCTTCGCCACCCAGCTTGACACCAATTACTTTTGGACCTAAATCAGACATCCTTATCAATGCCTTCTCAGATTTCATACCCGGAAAGAGACTGTCTAGCTCTTTCTTGCTTGGAAGAAAAATGTCAACCACCGATAAGAGATCTGCAAGCTGCTCGTCTGTAATCTTCGGCTGATAAACCGCTGGGTCGAGAGATACCATCACCCCGCGTGTGTGAAAAGCGCGGGCAAAGGACAATTGGGTTTCATAACTGTTTGGAGCTAAATGACATCCGTGGATCGTCCAATAGGCTTCAGGGATCCTTTCCAAGCATAATGGGTTTAACTGGCGAAATTTACCAAACGATATTTTATTGTCTGGAGGAAAATCCTGAATGGCATCAACCAGATGGTCTACTTCATCTTTCTGTAAATCCCTATTGATGTCATTCAGATATAGAAACTCACGAAAGGGAGCATAAATATGATCAATGCGGCTGCCATCTGGCTGATAAAAAAACCATTCTTCCAGTTCAACATTCGGCGCAACCCTCAAAACACCCTGAACATCAATACCTGCTGCTGCTAACTCCTCTAATTGGCTCTCAGGATAATTAAAAGGAATCAGGCTGTACACGCCAACATCCTTTGACCAGATATGAGTACCTATGGCAGAATATACAGCGTTTCCCCCAATCTGCCCCAACCTCACCGTACCAGTAGCGGATACAACATTATCGATATTAAAATTGCCGATTGTGATATAAGACACGCCCATTTGCGAACCTTAGTCTGGAAATGCTGGTGTATGCCCTAAGCCGAGGTTAAATTTTTCCATCGACAGGTAGTACGCAAACAGGTGCAGTGGAATGCTGTATAAGATCGGGGCAAGCAGCGGATCAATTAATGGCAAATGCACAGCAAATTTTGCCACTTCACTAATTTCATTTTCCTGCTCTGGTACCAACGCGACAATCAAGCCACCATCATATCTACCCACCTGGGCCGTATCCAGTGCACGGCTGTGACTGTTTTGATCAGGTGCAATTAAAATTAACGGGTCACCAGGTTTAAGCGAACGGTAATGATGAAATTCTTCCAGAGGAATCGCCGAAGCATGAATCGGGCAAAGCTCTTTAATTTTTGCCGCACCAAACGCTGCCGATGCAAAGTTGGGACCACCAGCGCTAAAGAACAGGAAACGCGCTTTTGCCAACTCGACAGCCAGCGCTTTTATGGTTGGTTCAACATTCTTAATAGTACTGGAAATAAGCACTGGCAAATTCTCTAACTGATTTTGCAGCGCAATACCATCCGCGGCTAACGAGACGCCAGACGCCTTTGCCAATTCAATGGCAAGACGAATCAATACTGCCATGGCGGCCGTGCTTGCCTGGGTGGGCCAACCTTTGCGTGTGGCTTTCACAAAAATGGAATGGTCAAATTCTTTAGTGATGGGCGTGTTCTCACTGTTTGTAACTCCAATCACCGTGGCACCTCTTTTTTTTGCCTGGCGCAGAGCGTCCATCACTGCGGGCGTATTTCCTCCAGAACTGATGCCGATAACCAATGTGCTCTCATCTGTAGTCGCATAATAATAAAGGGCATAGTCGAGAGCCTGCATTGCCTCTGATGGCACACCCAAAATCTGTTCAAAAGCCAGGCGAACCCCAATACCAACAAACCATGAATCACCACAGCCCAGAACATAAATGCGCTTCCATGACTTTGTTTTTACCGCTTGCGCGATTGCGCGCAGATTTTCTAATTCCTCTTCCAAAGAAGACTGAATAACAGCCCCCTGCAGGATCGCTTCTTCATACGTTGCGTTTGCACGGTGAAAACGATTTGGATCATCTGGCAGATCGGTTGAAGGCTCATTAGCTTTTGCTTTTGGTCGTTCAAGTTGATTAGTCATAAGATACTATCCCTCAATAATAAAATTTGTTAACCTTTTACAGCTCCGAGCGTCAATCCACGCACAAGGTATTTTTGCAAGAAAAACGCGACCAGGATCGGGGGAACGATTAACAATGCGCCAATCGCTGATACCTGCCCCCATTGCAGAGCGTATTCGCCCACAAAATTTGATGCCTCAACCGGCAATGTGCGCGCGTTGAAAGAGCTTAAAATTAATCCAAAGAAGAAATGATTCCAAGCGCCAAGGATGTTATAAATTCCAGTCACCACTAGCCCAGGCTGAGCCAATGGAAGAACAATCTTAATAAAAGCCCCGAAACGGCTGCATCCATCTACAAGCGCAGATTCCTCAATTTCAACTGGAATTTCCCCAAAAAACGGGATCATTAACCAGATTGTATTTGGAAGCAATAATGCGATATACGCGATGATCAATCCCGGTAATGTATCAATGAGACCAATTTTGCTAAAAACGATATACATTGGAAGACCAATGACAATAGGGGGTAACACGCGAAAGACCAGCGTCCCATACAGCAAAGGTTGTCCACCGGTTCGAAAACGGGCGATCGAATAAGCCGCCATCGAACCAAACAACAAGGTAAACAGCGACGAGACAACACTAATAATGACCGTATTGAAAAACACCTGAATTAAGTCTGGACGCGAGAATATTTCGCGGTAATTTTCCAGAGTTGGGATGAAAAAAATCTTGGGTGGAAGCGCAAAAACCTCTCTTCCCGCCTTAAATGAAGTCAATATCATCCATGATGGCGGAAAAATCAAGAAAATCACCAATAACACCGCGATAATAAATGCGCTCAAATGAATCAGCCTGTTTTGTAATCGGATTCCCATTATAGATTCTCCAAACTTGATTATGACGATGAACCTGTTTTGGATAAGGCGCGCACCAGACCAGAGGTCAAGACCATAATAATGATCAACAATATCATCGCTTGCGCGGCAGCCACACCATATTCTCCCCGCTCAAATGCGGTGACAAATAATTCCAGGGTGAAAACACGTGTGGAATCACCCGGACCACCGCCTGTTAACATATAAATAATATCAAACTCACGGATGGCATCAATGATGCGCAAAGTGGCAATCACTGCAAGGACAGGTCTTAACAAGGGTAGAGTAATATATCGGAAAGCTTGGAAACTGGATGCGCCATCAATATAGGCTGATTCATAAGGCTCTTTAGGTAATGAACTAAGACCACCTAGCAGAATGAGGAATACAAATGATACGCCCCACCAAATTTGGACAATCACGATGGAAACAAGTGCCAGGGTGGGGTTTGACAACCATGCCTGAGGTTCAATACCGATCAAACCCAACGCATAATTTACGATGCCAAATTGTGAATTCAAAAGCATACGCCAGAAGAGGCCTACAGCCACCGGTGTGATCATCATCGGTGCTAACGCCAGAGGCATTAATATCCCTTTTCCCTTAAAATCCACATTAAAAGCCATCGCCGCAGCCATCCCAAGCAGCAGTTGCAAGATCACAGTAACGGCGGCAAATCCCATGGTCCGCAAAAAAGCCATTTGGACAAATGGGCTGGTGAAGGTTTTGATGTAATTGGACAGACCAACAAATTTAAAATCACCGGTGCGAATATTAAAGATGCTGGCATCGTGAACGCTCAGATTAATATTGTATATAAATGGATAAATTACCAGACCAAACAAAATGATGACAGCAGGTGCCACTAACACAATATTGATATGACGATCTAAAAATCGGGAAATCAACTTAGATTTTTTGTTTTTTGAAAGAACCTGAGTGTCCAAGGTTATTCCTCTTTCATCAATCTTTTATTCATTCTAGATTAGTGGGTTTGTCACAAAACCACATAAGCAAACCCACTAATCTATACTTATTTATCAGTTTATGATTTTATTTGCAGGCAGGGTTATTAGCCTCATCTAAGAGCGTGCGCAATTCTTCAGCTGCATTTTTCATCGCATCTTCTGGTGAAATGGTTCCAGCCAATGCCTGATCAGCCCATTTATTGAATACATCATTAATTTGGGCGGCTTCTTTGATCCGAAGGTTGCCTACACCATTCTTTCCAGCTTCAACAACAGCCGGTAGCCACGGGCGCTGCGATACCATTTCGGGGTTCGCCAAGATCTCACTGCGCGGGCTGGTTCCACCAAACTGAGTGTAAATTAAAGCTCCATCCGGTCCGGTCAGCCAGTTTAAAAATGCCCATGTCGCTTCAAGGCGCGGGCTGCTGGCGTTTACCATAATACCCAGGGGATTCACCCGGGTAAAGGTGCCCATGGGGCCTGCAGGTTGAGGAGAATAACCAATATTCTCACACACATTCGGAGATTGCTCACAATTGGCAAGAACGGGCATGCCAGCAGTGAAGAAAGAAGCTGCAGCAACCTGGCCCTCCTGAAGGGCAGTCAACAGTTCTGCATAGTCCCACGCAGAAAGATCGGGAGGAGTCGCCTGATCCACGTTTTTCAAGTTCATGAGCATGGAGAAGGGGGTGACAAATTCTGGTTTGTCAACGGTAACACACATGTTCTCATCCACAATCTGTCCACCATAGGCATTCTGAATACCTAACACGGTTCCAACAAGATTGCCTGGCATACCCGCATAAGCGTAACCATATTGAGTCGGCGAATCGGGATTAATGGATTTGGTGAAATTTCGGGCAACTTCAATCATTTCATCCCACGTGGCAGGCGGAGTGGGAATCAGGTCTGTGCGATAAACCAAAGTTTCCTGCGTAATATCAGTAGGTGCCATGTAAAACTTACCGTCATATTTCATTTCGGTCTGGACCGACTCAGGGATGTCTTCCAATTTATAACCTTCTGATTTGGAAATGTACTCATCCAATGGCGCAAGGAAACCAGAGGCAGCCAGACTTGGTACTACACGAGCAATATCCAGGATACCATCAACATCCTGGCTGCCTGCAGCCAGTGCAGTGTTGTATTTCTGGCGGAAACCTGAACGCCCCAGAACAAGAACTTTGACCGGGTTGCCAGTTTCGCGAGTGTATACCACAGCTGCATTCTTCAGCGCATCGGCTTCAGGTCCAGTTTTTGCCCATAACAAAATCTCAGGAAGCGGTTCACCTTTTGGCTCTGCTTCAGGCTGCGCAGTCACCATTACTTCAACGATCTGGGTTTCTTTGACCACAACCGGCTCATTGTTTTCACCGGTAGCTGGCGCGGGAGCTGCAGTGGTGCACTGTGATGCTATGATCATGATCAAAAGCGAGATCATAAGCACTTTCAGTTTCGAACTAATAGATTTGGATTTAAACATTCTTCAGTTCTCCTAAAAGATATTCTATATTTGGATGAAAAATTTTTTCTGGCTGCTGATTATCTCATATAGATTTTCGTTTTTCCTCCTTCATTTATCACAAAGCAACTACTTTCCTGGGCGTTGTATACATTGCGACAACATTCTCCAAAGGCACATCCGCTTGAAGCTTATGTGCCGGCGCACAAATATATCCGCCATTTTTCCCTAAGATCTCATAAGCTTTGATCACATTTTCTTGAACGAATAATGGGTTTGCAAATGGAAGAAGTTCCTGCGTATCAATTCCTCCATGGAATGCCAGGCGGTCTCCAAATTCCGACTTAAGGACTTTGAAATCCATTTTTGCAGCTTTCGGCTGTAAGGGGTTTAGGACGTCGATCCCCAATTCAGAAATCAGGTGGGGAATAAATGGCTTAACCGAACCACAGGAATGGTACATTAGTTGCACAGGATAAGATTGAAAACTAGCCAGGAATTTTTTATACCAGGGAAGAATGTATTTCTTCCACATCGCCACCGACATCATTGGTCCATTTTGTGTCCCAATATCATCATAGATATAGACCATATCCACTTTGCCATTCGCTTCTGATAGAATCTGGTTTGTTATCTTTGTGAACAATTCAGTAATGATTGACATGACTGTGTTTGGAACTTCCATATTCCCATCAGCCATGCACATCAAAAATTTCTCCAATCCAATCAACGCCCAGGAATATTCAAAAATACCGCAGGTTTCAAACCGGATGTGATACTGATTTTTTTTGCCTAAAGACGCGATTTGTCCTAAAACTGATTTGCAATCCCAATACTCAGGTTTTGGCATATACTCATATGTTTCTACTTCCACTGCAGTTCGCGCGTTTTTTAACGGATAGCCAATCAGTTCTTTATGAGATCCAAACTGAGTTTTTTTAATACACCGGAGGGAACCCAGTGCATCAATATACGTACCATTTTCTAATCGGATCGGTGCAGGCCCCACATATTCAGGCGCGATAATCCTGCAATCGACATCCAATAAATCTAAAACCGCTTCTACACTCTTAACATTGAGGCCATTTTTTATCTTTTTCCACTGATCAGGAGATGCCCAAATATCAAACGGTACCAAATCAATGGGTTCATGGGCAATGGCTTTATTAACCCGTTGCTTTGGTGACATGAAACGAGAAAGGTCTCTTTTTGATTTTTCAAATTCCAGGATTTGCACCGCTTCTTCAGGCTTCATTTTCCTTCCATCTCCAGGCAAAGCATTGCTTTCTTTTCGCAACAACATGGTCTTGTAACGGAAGCATACTAACGAGAACCAAAAGCATTACATCCATCATAACGAGGATCTTATTGAATTACATCTGAAAAAAACTTAATCGACCTAATAAAAAATACTTAGGCAAATCTGGAATAAAGTTAATTAATTTCTTTAAACGAAAAGAAAACCGAATGAATCGGTTTTCTAAAAGGATAATAAGTCTGATTATCGAATCGCGCCCCATAAAATCATCCAACATTGGGCGCTCTTTCAGAAAAGATCATTTTATGGATTATTTGGAAAAAGGGTGACCAGGCCAATTCGCAGCGCGTACAAGGCCGCTTGTGTTCGATTGGTTAAATTCAGTTTTTCGAGGATGTGCGTCACATGAACCCCCACAGTCCGGCTACTGATAATAAGGTGTTCAGCGATTTCATCATTGCTCATGCCCCGGGAAACCAGTTTGAGAATCTCAACTTCGCGCTGCGATAACAGCTCCACATCACTTACAGAGCTTTCTGAATGATTGCTTAAGCCTAAAAACAGTTGTCGTGCTATTTCGGGTTGCATAAAAACCGCTCCTTGCGCAACTTCGCGGATCCCCTTCAATAGCTCTTGCGGGCTAGAATTTTTAACAATATAGCCAAGAACTCCAGATTTTACGGTTGGCAAGATTTTTTCAATTTCCGCAAAACTGGTCAGCACAAGGATCCTTGCGTTAGGATTTTCTTCCAAAATCTCACGCGTCGCATCGATACCGTTCTTTTTTGGCATCAATAGATCCATGATAATGACATCTGGATTCAGTATTCTGTATTGCTCAACCGCTTCAACCCCATCAATCGCTTCACCAACCACTTTAATATCTTCTTCAAGACCAATGACGGCACGCAATCCTTCTCGCACAATTGCATGATCATCTACAATTAATACGCGAATTGGGTTTTCCATAAATTATATTCCTTATCATACTGGTCAATCTTAGGGGAATGGCACACAGGCGATGACTCTGGTTCCTTGACCTGGTTGAGATTGGATGGTTAACGTTCCGCCCAATTGCTTTACACGTTCGCGTTGGCTGCAAAAACCAATCCCTTCTACCACCAATTCCGAATCAAAACCAGCACCATTATCAATAACTTCCAATCGAATTGAGCCGTCTTCTTCCAAAAGATTAACCTGAACAAATGTCGCCGAAGCATGCTTTAATATATTATTAAGCGCTTCCTGGGCAATCCGAAACAGTCCATCCTCAACATTCGCAGTCAATTTTAGAGATTCTTTCGCAGTCAGCTTTGTGCTGATTCCCGCGCGGTTTTCTACAGTTACCAATCTATGCTGCAAAGCTCCAACCAGACCTTCACTTTCCAACACAGATGGCCTGAGCGCATAGATCATTAACCGCATTTCCTTAAACGCTTGTGTCGAAATCTCAGCGAGCCGTTTCATATAATGCACTGCTAGGTCATGCTTATTCTTCTGGGACAATTTCAATCCCGCATCTGCAAATAACACCTGGCTGTAGAGTAATTGAGAAATTGAATCATGAAGCTCTCTAGCCAAACGCTGGCGCTCTTCAATTACAATGGCTTCCTGGGCCTGCTCTCGCAATTTTGCATTTTGCAATGCAATTGAAATATGATCCGCTGCGCTAGATAAAAGAGATATATCATGTTTTCCAAAGGTGAAAGGCCTGCTGGAAAACAAGCTTAAAACCCCAAAAAACTGATTTTCAATCTGAATCGGGATCCCAATAAACGATGGGAACAGCTTCACAAATTCTGAGTCAATTATATGAATATTTTCTTTGCGCAAATCAGGGATGAGCAAATGGGCTCTCTGGTCTATTATGGTTTGAAAAATGGACAAATTTTCAATTTCGAAACCGGAAGGTAAATTCTTTGAGCTAAAAATTTTCAGATTTGATGAATCATCCAACAGCATAACTACCCCAGCACTGCCTTCGAGAGCTTTCATAATACTCTCTAGAACCTGTTGCAGCATTACCGAAATTTCCAGCGGCTTGGTAATAATACTGGCAATATCATAAAGTGTTGCCAATTCTTTGGTCCGATCGGAGACTCTGTTTTCAAGGGTTTCCAGCACATTTGCACGATACAATGCGTTTTCTGCAATATCAATCATAGAAGTCAGCAGCCGCTGATCTTCAACAGACATCTCCCAATATCGGGAAAATGCGAGGCATAAAAGGCTGTTATTCCCGTCAGCCATTTTGACAGGGAAGAAAGCTATTGTTTCGATTGTTTTATCAAACGAGAATAAATCATGTAGCATCGAATCTGGACGATGGACGATAAACGGTTGATGATGATCAAAAGATTTCCAAATCGGATTTTCTGGTCGCTGAAAGGATTCTCCGAATGTTGTTTGCCCGGTTTTTATGGAGGAGTATAGATGAATAACTTGATCATTTTCAAACCAGAAGAAAGCGCCCGCACTCGCTTCCATTGCTTGAGTGGCTTCCTTAAGCATGATGGAGATCACATTGTTTGAAGATACAGCCTGACGTAAATCCGATGATACTTTGGCCAGCAACTCAAGTTCTTTTGCTTTTAGACTCGTTTGTTCAAAAAGAGTCGCTTTTTGAATCGCGATGGCGAAAGAGTCGGCAACATCCCGCGCTATACTGATATACCGATCATTAAAGGAATCCGGCGTGCAAGACGCAATGTTTAGGGTGCCTATCACTTTATTATGAGAGATCAACAGCAAAGACAAGAATGACTGAATTCCATGACAGCTTAAGCGGCTCTCCATGAGGCAAGATGAACCTGGATGCAATAGAGAACGATCGAGAGGAACACCATCCTGCCTAAAATCAACTGAAAAGTCAAAACATTCGTGAATTGGAAACTCAAGTCCAGGTTCGATGCCAAATTGGGTGCCATTATAAGCAGCCAGAACATTTCCGATTTCGCGCTCTAAATCAAATAAAATAACACTGGCGTGATCATATGGGATAATCTTTTTCAAGGAATAAAAGGCGGTTTCAGCAAATTCCTTTGGCGATTGGTTCATCAAAACCGCTTGTTTAATTTCGCCTAAAATTTTCAACTGGTAAACGTCTTGTTTAAGGGAAATTTCTTGTTTCTGATAAACACCAATATTTTCAGATAATAAAAGTATGCGCTCATTTAACGCTCGTATTTGATTCTCCAAATCATGATTCAAAGATTCACCTTGAAAATCCATTGTTTTAGAATTTAAAGAATTGACTGGAAGTTTCTTGGGCATTTCAATCCATTAGTACTGTGCGGTTATTAAATTGATTATATCCTATTCCCCTGGTATGTTGGATTGCCTATGTTGGTGCAACAATTTTCGCCAAGCGAATTCCCACAACGGAAAACCGGCGATGCTGTCCAGCCATTCTTGCACAATGCCGGTGTTTTTGATGGGTATATCCATATCCTAAGCCCGCTGCCAGGCTATTGGCTACGCGCAGAGCCGCCAGCAGCCAGCAGGTTTGCCTTTTTGCCCCGGCAAGCTTACCAGCCGCCCGGTTTGGGGCAATTCATCCCGGGCAACACTTCCCGCATGCCATACCGGTCCGTGCGTGGCAGACTCTGGCAGTTCCACTATACAGGAACACAATGGCTGAACTCAAGTTTGAGGCTTGCGCCTGCGCCGTTGAAGTAGGTCTTCTCTGCGATGGTATTGCCGCCTTCGATCCGTTTCTGATACAGTTTGCCCGCAAAGTAGGTCGTGGCGCTATTGACCACGCTCTTCACCAGGTTGCCGTCGCAGGCCGGGTGGAGAAACCGGTCTCCTTAATAGATACTTGAGGCCTGCCAAACTTAGAGTACCCGAGTTTTTCCATTATCTGTATCTGTATCAAAATTATGTTCGTTAAATCGGCATTTGCTTTAGCATGTTGAACCATCATCCAACTCAATTTTTATATTATGTAACATCATCAAATTATTCACTTTTAAGCTGAAATTTTTTTACTTATTAATATCTAAAACATATATGTTATTTTTCACCATGATCCACAAATCCCCGGACTGATCTTCTAAAATTGTACTTATGGGTAAAGTGGTCATTTTACACCACTCTCCTGAAATCGGATCCAATCGTGTTAAGCCATGCGTGCCCTTAAACCACAATAGCCCATCCTTACTTTCTAAAATTGGTTCCGGCCTTAACCAAATGTATTGTAATAGCCCTTCACCATTTACAAAAAAGTCGGGTGACCGGTGAAGTAACTGGTACCATCGACCATCAGGTTCTTTCCAGCCATAATCTTCTACCCACAAACGCCCTTTTGGCGTTAGATATATTTGAGTTCCAGTGGTATTAAGATAATTCTCATTATCCAGGACATGCGATACACCGGAAAAATCGTCCGTTAGGGGGAGTATTTTTTCAAGCTCAACTTTCCCATTAACTGGATTGAAATGAATAAGATCCTTTGTGGCGTAACTTCGTAAAAACAACTCGCCTTTTGGAGATATTTGCAAGGATTGAATCTGGTTGAAATATTTTGAGGTTTCGACACCATAAATTTGCATCTGCTGAGTTAGAAGATTAAAACTATATAAACTGCCTGATCGGGTATACTCAGGGGTAAAAAACCAATAATTCCCATTCGGATCAATCAATTTTGAAGGCAAATAACCAATTGATGGGTGTTCTGTCTTCTCTGGCAATATAAATTGGTTTAAGTCTTCTTGATATTTGGCAAGAATAATGGATTCATCAAGTTTTTTTCTTTGCAAATCTTTACTACCTAATCCCCATACATCACCCTTCTGATCTACAAACGCATCAAATATATACGTGTCGTATTTAGCTATCTTTCGATCAATCATCGTCCAGGTTTTTGAAGTTGAATCAAACACTAAAATCTTAGGCTCGGTTTGTTTAATTTCTGAAACTTGGAACAAACCTGTTGGATCACCAGTTTTCTGAGTATCATCCAGTAAATTTATAACTCCACCTGATATCCATATCTCATCCTTTTCACCGATTGTGCGAGTTAATAATAATCCGCCTACAAACTCTTTTTGTGGGTTATCCATTTTCGGAATACTGGTCTGCAGGCGCCAAGGAGTTATGGGTAATATTTGTGTGAAATTAAGCCGTTTACCTTGCCCTGCCTGCATTCCAACTGGATAAGCTGCTGAAAAATCGGTCGGTATGCATTGAGATTCTTTGTCAGATCGAGCCTTAAAAGGCAATCCACTCAATAGTGCGATTTCTAGCTGACTTAGATATTGAAAACATAACAGAGTTGCAATCGCAAGTAAACTCACAAAAAATAATATTACTGTGGATATCTTAAACAGTTTTGAATACTTATTTATATTTAGCATTGTGCACCTGTATAGTTCACTTCCACAAAGATGCAAATAAGTCTACATCTGCATTCAAATCTAAATGTCCACCAGAATAACTTTGTACCGTCGCCCCTGATTCCTCATAGCTTGAATAATCCAATCCAATCGATCCAACAATAGTTACATTAATCCCATTTGTCGTTAATTTATTAATCATAGCCTTATAATCCGATTCTGTAACTTCAAATAATTGGATATCCGATCCATTCAAGTATTGAATACTCGTAACAAACCCAGGATCCAACAGAATAACGTTATCAATATTTTTATTAGACTGAAAAGCGTTATAAGCTCCTAACAATGCAGAAGCACCCCCGGCACTGAAGCCAATAAATGAAAGACTATCATATTGACTGTTTAATTCTTCTGCTTTCTTCGCCTGTCCAACTTTTCCAAGAATCGTTCCTTGGTTAGTTGTATCATAACCTGGATAATCATAATAGTGAACTGAAGAGTCCGTATTTTCAGCTATCCACTTACCGACACCCCATAAATGGACGCTTGCTGTTGGTTCAGTTCTCCAGCTATCGTCAAACACTTGTGTTGTTGGGTTAAAATATTTCTCATTCTGAACTCCAGGGTTTGCTGGATTTGAACTACTTAATCCTGTAAATAACGCAGCACCATTCCGTAGTTTTGGTATAGCATAACTATTGTTAAAGAACCATCCTGGATACCTTATATAATTTTCATCCCGCATAGAAGAATTTCCACCACGTCCCACGTCATGCCCACTGGGATCAGTGTAGCGGATCGGGTTCCACTGCACATAAGCGTAGCGATCATAAGCCACGCTTATTCCCGGCTGCGGCACAATGGTATCCGCCTGGATGAAGTGGTTAAGATAAGGGTCGTAGAAGCGGGCCACGTAATAGTACAACCCGATCTCGTCCATTTGGCTGAGCTGGCCGGTATATTGGTACTTCGTCGGGGTCACGCCATTGTCAAACCGCACTTCGCCATAGGCGCTGTAGCGTATCTCGCTGTACAGCGTCCCGTCTGCGCTGGCAGTCAGGCTGGTGCTACCTAAATGGTCCCCCACCAGCCAGTAGAGCGTGCCGTTCTTGCGCATGGCCACCGCCTGCGCACCGTTGAAGTAGGTCTTCTCTTCGGTGGTATTGCCGCCTTCGATCCGTTTCTGATACAGCTTGCCCACAAAGTAGGTCGTGGCGCTGTTGACCACGCTCTTCACCAGGTTGCCGTCGCCGCTCCTTCATCCCTTCGGTGGAGTGCTCCGCAATGGATAAGAAGCAATAAGCTCATCTTTTTTCTATGTTGACAATCCAAGCAGCCTTGCTAATTCATCCCCTGCTTCAGTGGACCGTATCCAACATACGTCGCCACCGCTTGGTATGGTTTTTAATGCATCCCAGTCTCGTTTTACTTTTTGGATGATCTCTTCAGGATTACCAGGAAAGATTTCAAAGATATACTCATCACCGATTCTGTCAAATTGTCCAATATAAACGAGCCCTCTGGAGAGTAAATCTTTTAATTCATCCAAAGCCTTTTCCTGAACCCAGGCAGGCAGCAAATCAGTATGGGAATACTCGAATCCATAAATTTCACGAATAATGACCCATAGACCCATATCGTCGTCAAGGCAATATGCCAGTATCTTTTGTTGTAGATCAGATAAATTCATTTTTAAGCCTTTCGTATTTGGTTTTATTATTTGGTTGGTATTGGTATATGGATTTTCCCTATCTTAATACCAGGAATATCTACATCGATAGCTGGTCCACCAGATTCACTTGTTTCCCTGAAACCAATTCCACCCCCACCAGGAAGGTCATACCATACCCCTTTATAACCTGGTTTCGGAATCGGTTTAGCATTTACAGTTAAATCCGAGAATATCTTCCGTAGCTGTGATTCGTTTTCTATGGTCCTGATTTTAGGGTCTTTCCTAAACGTACCAATACGCTCCCCGTTAGGCATTAATACTTCACGTGGGTCTCTTGGTTTCCATGCGTATCCACATCCAGCACAATCCGGGTCTCCATTAGCGTCTTTTCCGAGAGATAATGGCGTTGAGTTTTTATACGAACCGGTATATCTGGCTCCTGCAATTCCCATCCAGGCCATTGTGGTCAGGTTTACGAAATTGGTGTAATAGCTGCCCAGATCTTCACCAATCTTCTCTCCCGCCCCTTCAAAAGCTGCCCCTATGACAAAGCCAGGACTTTTAGCTGGCATTGCAGAAAGGTATGTTGGATTATTATTGATTACAACATTGGCTGCGGCCTGTTCGACGGGATTAGCAAATGTTTTGCCCGGGCCCCAACTGTTGATAATAACCAGATCACCCGTTGGTTTATCCTCCCGAACAAAAAGATTATCTTCAAGCATAATCATATGCCCACTGGGATCAGTGTACAGGATCGGGTTCCACTGCACATAAGCAAAGCGGTCATAGGCTACGCTCATTCCCGGCTGCGGCACAATGGTGTCGGCTTGAATGAAGTGGTTAAGATAAGGGTCGTAGAAGCGAGCCACGTAGTAATATAGCCCAATCTCGTCCATCTGCGAGAGCTGGCCGGTATATTGGTACTTCGTCGGGGTCACGCCATTGTCAAACCGCACT
>CAZQLE010000007.1:0-40614 GCA_964593905.1 uncultured Anaerolineaceae bacterium
TGGCGTCTTCACCCAGGTCGTAGGCAAAATGAAGCTGACCCTGGTCGATTGCCATCAGGGTAAACGAGGAGATTGCCAGCATTTCGGCGGTCGGGTTTTTGGCGGTGCGGCTGGCCTCGATGGCAGTGTGATACAGTTCTGCGGCCTGCTCAACATGACCCATCTGGCGCAGCGCACTGGCCAGGGCAAGGGCTGCCGAGCCGCGGATGTAATGTTCATCGGGTTGGATCAAGGTTAATGCCTGCCGGGCCAGCGCAGCACTTTCGGCCGGGTTGCCCTGCATTTGCAGCAGGTTGGCCCGCAGGGTTAACCACTCGGCCTGCACTGCAATGATCTCGGGCTGGCTTAAATTTGCCTGTTGCAGGCTGTTTTCTGACCGTTGCAAAAAAGCGGGCACCTCGGCATAATTGCCGCGCACAAGATGCAGCCAGGCAAAGGCCAGATTCGCTTTCGGGTTTTGCGATTGCCACTGCTCGGGGAGCGCTTCAATCCAGCCTTCGGCAATTTTGGCGTTGCCCTGCATGACGATATTGAGGGTGTGTTTTTCAAGCAGATGGATCGCGGTGGCGTAATCTTCACCGGCCAGGGCATGCTGAATCGCTTCTGAAACCAGCCCGGCTTCCTGATACCAGGCGGCAGCCCGGCTGTGAAGCTGGCGGGTCTGCTCGCGAGAAATGCGGGCCTGCTGGCTGCGCAGCAGGTCGGCAAATAGATGATGATAGCGATACCAGCGCTGATCATCATCCAGTGGAATCAGAAACAGGTTGGCCGATAACAAGCGCTCCAGCAGTGCGGCGCTGTCATTTCGCCCGGTGATCTGGTCGCACAGTTCGCCGGTCAGCTTTTCCAGAATTGAGGTATGCAGCAAGAAGGTTTGCACATCCTCTGTCTGGCGGCTGAGAACTTCCTCGGTCAGGTAACTCAGGATAAAGCGGTGGCTGCCGCTTAAATTGGCGATAAAGGTGGATGGGTCGGACCGGCCGCGGATGGAAAGCCCGGCCAATTGCAGGCCCGCTGCCCAGCCCTCGGTGCGTTCTCCCAGCAGGGCGATATCGCTGCTGGAGAGGGATAACCCCATGCGCTCATTGAGCAGTGTGCTGCTTTCGGCGCTTGAAAAGCGCAGGTCGCTGACACGAATTTCGGTGATCAGGTTGTTGGCGCGCATGCGTCCCAGAGGGAGGGGCGGGTCTTCACGGGTGATGATGGCAAGATGGAGTTGTTGTTGCCCGCTGACGATCAGTTTTTCCAGCACGTCCAGAATATAGCGCTCCTGGATCAGGTGAAAATCATCCAGAATCACGAGAAACCGCTGCCCGACACGCTCGATATCATTGATCAGCGCGGCAGCGGTCAGATCTTGCCGGGGTGTCTGCCCACCCCGAAACACGGCTGCCAGCTCATTGGCGATGGTGCTGTCGATTTTTTGCAGGGCGGCGATGAAATAGGTGAAAAATTGCTGGGGGGTGTCGTCGTTATTATCGAGTGAAAGCCAGACCACCGGCAAAGTAAGCCTGGCGGCCCATTCACCCACACAGGTGGTTTTGCCAAAACCGGCCGGGGCCGAGACCAGGGTGAGGGGTTTGCCGCTTTCGAGCCCGTCTTGCAGGCGCTGTTTTAAATGCGTCCGCATCACGCGCCGGTCCGACAGGGTGGGAGGGTGAAATTTTGTGGCTAACAGATCGAATTTCATTCGAGACGGGTTCCCAAACATAAGCGGGATAAGAGCGAATTGTTTTTTATGATATCAAATTTGGCGCTGTGAAGGAAGTGCTGCTTTGGGTTGTGCTTTTGCGCAATGCTGCGTGATTGGGGCAGGGGTGCTTCGCTCTGCGCGCCTTTGGCGCAGCATGACACGCACGAAGGCACATGTTGTTCTGAACCGGTGCGCGGTACCGCGCGAAGAATCCCGATTGAGGTGAAAATTTCGGGGGCCAGTTTCCTGTCCAAACAGATGAAGTATAATATTTTTTGTGAACGAGAATCAAAAGCTGCTCAGTGTAAGCAATTTATCCAAATATTTTGGAACCGTGGCCGCTCTGGTGGGGGTGAACTTTTCCATTGAACCGGGCGATGTGCTGGGCGTAGTGGGGCAGCGCGGCTCGGGAAAATCGACATTGTTTCAACTGCTCAGCGGTGTTCACAGCCCCACCAGCGGTGAAATCTATCTTAATGGCGCTCGTACGATTTTTAAGAATGCGCCCCATGCCCAGAGCCTGGGAATTTACTCCATTCAACAAAACCCGAATCTGGCTGAAAACCTGGATGTGGTTTCGAATGTTTTTCTGGGGCGAGAAATACGCCGTTCCAGTCTGTTTCCCCTGCGGCCCGACCAGACCCGCATGATTCAACAGACGTGGAAATTGCTCGAGTCGTTTAATGTTTCGCCGGATCTGATTTATGAAAAAGTAGCCAACTTATCGAATGAGCAAAAACAGATTGTCGCCCTGGCAAAATTGTTGTGTCAGCCTTCTTCGCTGTTATTGATGGATGAGCCTTTGGCGGCATTAAGCTATGACCGCCAGAAGAAATTGCTGCACCGCATTCAGGAGCTTTCTGAACAAAATGTGTCGGTGATCATCAGCAGCGATGACTTGAAACAGCTTTTTGCGGTAACCAACCGGATTCTGGTGTTATATCGTGGCAGCCAGGTGGCGCTGCGTTTGACTTCGGAATCGACGCCGCGCGAAATTGTGGAATTGATTGTGGGGTCCAACCGCCAGGAACAGGTGACGCCGGTGATCTGGGCCTTTGAGAACTATCACACGGCGCAGCAGCAGGCAGAAGAGCTGCGGCGCACACAAATGGCGCTGCGCCAGAGCCTGGAAGTGCAAGATTCGTTAAACCGTCAGTTGATTGAGCGCTTGCGCGACCAGGTTGAGGCGCTGGACCGGTTGAATCTGGCGCTGCAAGAGGCGAACCGGCGCCTGATGACCGAGAGCGAAACGGCGCGCAAAGCCCTGGCGCGCGAATTGCACGATCAGGTCATTCAAGATCTGCTCAGTTTTAACTATCAACTGGAAGAGGCCGAAAACGCGACTGAAGATGAGCAGCGCCGCATGGATCTGGCCGAGATTCGCGGCGGCATTCGCGCGGTGGTGAGCAGTTTGCGGCAGATTTGCAGCGATTTGCGCCCGCCGACCATCGACAGCCACGGGCTGTCTGCCGCCATTCGCTCGCTGGCGCACCAGTGGACCCAGCATACGGGCATTCAGGTGCAGCTCGAAATCGACCCGGCCCTGGGCCGTCTGCCCGAGCCGATCGAATTATCGGTGTTCCGCATTATTCAGGAGGGGTTGAGCAATGTGCGCAAACATGCCAATGCCACCCTGGTTAAATTGACGCTGCTGCGCACTTCAACCGCCAGTCTGGTGGTGCAGTTGATGGATAATGGGCAGGGTTTTGCCAAGCCGATTAACCTGGCCGAACTTTCGGGTGAGAAACACTTTGGCCTGATAGGCATCAGCGAACGGGTGACATTGTTGGGTGGAACGATGCAAATGACCACCTCGCCGCACGGCGGTCTGGAACTGTTGATTGAGATCCCCAGCCCATATCCGTCGATTATTGCCTGAGGTCTGTTGAAATCAAAAATGGGCAGTGCGGTGGTGTGAACCCGGCGCACTGTCCATTGATTTACTGCAAAGCACTTATCGTTTGGTGGTCATTTCAAGGGCATCATCAATTACCTGGCGCACGGTGGCTGCGTCCAGGTCTTTTTTATCTAAAAAGGCTATTGCACCCGCGCTCAAACCGATGCGGCGAAATTCACGGTCGGGATAGGCGCTGATCAGAATCATCCGCGTAAGCGGTGAGATGGTCTTAATCTGGCGCACGCACTGAATTCCATCTTCATCGCGCAGCACTACATCAATAAAGGCCAATTGTGGCTTAACCTGTCTGGTAATGCGCTGCGCTTCGGCGCAGTCTTCCGCTTCAAGAATTGAGGCTGTCGGACAGGTTTTGCCCAGCAGCTTGCCCAACTGGGCCCGGTAGCGGGGGTTATCATCCACCACCAGAACATTTAATGCCTCACTCATTTGCCCCTCGGCCCGATTCTGTGAGCGTTCCAACAAAGAGGCGGCGATCAGATCGGGATGGCGGTTGGCGTAATGGGTGGCTTCGAGGCGGCTTTCGACCCCGATGGCGCGGTATAACGCGGTGAGATGGTTTTCCACTGTTTTAATGCTCAGGTCCATCATATGCGCAATACGCTGGTTGTTATATCCCTGGGTCAGCAGGTATAACAGATCGCGCTGCCGATGGGTGAGCGACCGGGCTGGTTCAGCGATTGTGGATTGCTGGTTGACCAGCCGGTTTACCAGCGGGTCCGAGATCCAACGCCCGCCATCCAATACCCGCTGCACGGCAAGCTGCAAATCGGAAAGGGGCTGATCTTTGAGGTGATAACCGTTTACCCCGGCCGAGAGCAACCCGACGACATAAGCCTGATCGTCATACGCGCTGACCACCAGAATTTTTAGATCGGGATATTCAGCGCGGATGCGCTGGGTGGCTGTCACCGGTTCAAACTCTGGCATGTTCACATCCATGACCAGCAGATCGGGCAAAAGATCTTTCAGGGCTTGCATCAAGTCACGGCCGTTGCCAACCTCGCCAACGACCTCCAAACCGTTCAGACCGGCCAGCGCATCGCGCAAACCGGTACGCACCAGGTCGTGATCATCTGCTAGAAGGGCTTTAAGTGATGGCATCAGGTGAAATAAATTTCAGAATTAGGGGGAATCCCCTAAGATTATTAAGGGTATTCACTTTAATAAAATCAGGGATGGATAGGGTAGCAGTAACTTTTCAATTTTGTTATTAATATTATAGTTAATCTTCCCCGCTCTGTAAAGAAAGGAGGTTCTGTCAGCTACGCCTATTGCGCTTTGTTTACGGGCTGTTGATAAAACCGCCAATTTTTGTCTCAATCTTTGCCCAACAAATTTAGGAGGATCGAGAATGTTTAAGAAGAGTTCGTTGTATGCCGTATTGACCGTCCTGTTTATTGCAGCGATGGTCCTGGCAGCCTGCACGCCGGCCGCCCCTGCGCCCGCCGAAGAAGGCGCCGCAACCACTGACTCAGGCGCCAAACTGGCCGTTGGCATTGTACTGCCGACGAAAGATGAACCGCGCTGGATTCAGGACGAGACACGCTTTAAGGACGCCCTCTCTGCAGCTGGATACGATGTTGAAATTCTGTTCAGCCAGGGCGACTCGGCCAAAGAAAAGGCCAATGTTGAAGCGCTGCTCACCAAGGGCATTCAGGTTCTGATCATCTGCCCGCAAGACGGCAACGCCGCCGCCGCAGCAGTTGAAGAAGCCCGCAAAGCAGGCGTGAAAGTGATCTCGTATGATCGTCTGATCACCAACACCGATGCAGTGGACTACTATGTAACCTTTGACAGCATTGCCGTGGGCGCTGCCCAGGCGCAATATCTGGTGGACCGCGCGACGGGCACCGCCCAGCCGCTGTACCTGTATGCTGGCGCCGCCTCAGACAACAACGCCTTCCTGTTCTTCGAAGGTGCGTGGAAAGTTTTGCAGCCGAAGGTTGCCGACGGCACGTTCGTGATCAAGAACTCGAGCGAAGCCGTGGCGCTGCAGGCCAAAGCTGAACTGACCCGCGATGAAATGAGCAAGATCATCGGTCAGATCACCACCAACTGGGACTTCAACACTGCCAAGACGCTGGCTGAATCGAACCTGACCGCAGCCGCCGCCGCGGATAAGGGTGATGTCTTCATCCTGGCCCCGAACGATGGCACCGCACGCGCGATCGCAGATGCATTTGCGACCGACAAAGACGTGACCAGCTACATGGTTACCGGTCAGGATGCTGAAAAAGCTTCTGTGCAGTACATCATCGACGGCAAACAGTCCATGACTGTCTTCAAAGATGTCCGCACCCTGGTGAAAGATGCCATCGGCACCGCAGTGGCGCTGTTGGAAGCCAAGACCCCCGAAACCACCGGCTCTTACAACAACGGCAAGATCGATGTTGCTGCCAAACAGTCTGAGGTTATCTCGGTTGACAAAGAAAACGTCAAAGCAGCCCTGATCGACTCGGGCTACTATGCGGCTGCCGACTTCACCGGTCTGGATGAAGCTGCTGCCCCCGCCGAAACCGCCAAACTGGCCGTTGGCATTGTACTGCCGACGAAAGATGAACCGCGCTGGATTCAGGACGAGACACGCTTTAAGGACGCCCTCTCTGCAGCTGGATACGATGTTGAAATTCTGTTCAGCCAGGGCGACTCGGCCAAAGAAAAGGCCAATGTTGAAGCGCTGCTCACCAAGGGCATTCAGGTTCTGATCATCTGCCCGCAAGACGGCAACGCCGCCGCCGCAGCAGTTGAAGAAGCCCGCAAAGCAGGCGTGAAAGTGATCTCGTATGATCGTCTGATCACCAACACCGATGCAGTGGACTACTATGTAACCTTTGACAGCATTGCCGTGGGCGCTGCCCAGGCGCAATATCTGGTGGACCGCGCGACGGGCACCGCCCAGCCGCTGTACCTGTATGCTGGCGCCGCCTCAGACAACAACGCCTTCCTGTTCTTCGAAGGTGCGTGGAAAGTTTTGCAGCCGAAGGTTGCCGACGGCACGTTCGTGATCAAGAACTCGAGCGAAGCCGTGGCGCTGCAGGCCAAAGCTGAACTGACCCGCGATGAAATGAGCAAGATCATCGGTCAGATCACCACCAACTGGGACTTCAACACTGCCAAGACGCTGGCTGAATCGAACCTGACCGCAGCCGCCGCCGCGGATAAGGGTGATGTCTTCATCCTGGCCCCGAACGATGGCACCGCACGCGCGATCGCAGATGCATTTGCGACCGACAAAGACGTGACCAGCTACATGGTTACCGGTCAGGATGCTGAAAAAGCTTCTGTGCAGTACATCATCGACGGCAAACAGTCCATGACTGTCTTCAAAGATGTCCGCACCCTGGTGAAAGACGCCATCGGCACCGCAGTGGCGCTGCTGGAAGGTAAGACCGCCGAGACCACTGGTTCGTACAACAATGGTAAAATTGATGTGCCGGCCAAACAGTCTGAGGTTATCTCGGTTGACAAAGACAATGTCAAAGCAGCCCTGATCGACTCAGCCTACTATGCGGCTGGTGACTTCACCGGTATTCAGTAAAAATCCAGTAAACTAAACAGCAGGAATAGTGATGTTTTACCATCACTATTCCTGCGAATTTCGAAAACGTAAGAATGGAGTTGTAATGAACACTCCCATTTTAGAGATGCGGAATATTACAAAAGAATTTCCGGGCGTGAAAGCATTGAATAATGTAAGCTTTCAGGTTGCCAGGAATGAAATTCATGGGCTGGTGGGAGAGAACGGCGCTGGTAAATCCACCCTGATGAAAGTGGTCAGCGGGGTGTATCCGTTTGGTGAATACAGCGGCGATATTTTGATCGGGGGTGAAGAACAGCGCTTTTCCAGCATCAGCGATAGCGAAAAAGTGGGCATTGCCATCATTTATCAAGAGCTGGCGCTGATTCCCGATATGACCGTGTATGAGAATATTTTTCTCGGCAATGAAATTAAGCACGGAATTCGGATCGATTGGAATGAGACCATCAAGCGCGCAAATGAGATGCTGCGCAAAGTTGGGCTGGATGTAAACCCCGAAGCCAAGGTGAAAGATCTGGGCGTGGGAAAGCAGCAGTTGGTTGAAATCGCGAAGGCATTGAGCCGGGATGTTAAACTGCTGATCCTTGACGAGCCCACCTCTGCTTTAAACGAAGATGATAGTGAAAATCTGCTGAATCTGTTGCGTGAATTAAAAGAGCAGGGTGTTACTTCTGTAATTATTTCTCATAAACTAAAAGAAGTCATTGAAATTGCCGATACGATTACCGTGTTGCGCGATGGTCAGACCATTTGCACCCTGAACAACACTGAAGCAGAAGTTTCAGAGAATGTGTTAATCAAACACATGGTGGGACGCGAAATTGACAACATTTATCCCAGACGCCAGCATGAACGCTCTCATGAGGTGGTGCTTGCGGTTAAGGATTGGAATGTTTACAACCCGGCCCTGGGGCGGGTTGTATTAAAGGATGTCAATTTCAATTTGAAAAAAGGCGAGATCGTCGGTTTTGCCGGGCTGATGGGTTCAGGGCGAACCGAGCTGGCCTTGAGTATGTTTGGCAACCCGGATCATTATCATATCAACGGACAGTTGGAATTAAAGGGTGAGAAAAAATCCTTTAAACACCCGCAAGAAGCAATTCATGCCGGGATGGCCTATGTGACCGAAGACCGCAAGGGCGATGGGCTGATTTTGATCCAGGATGTGAAACAAAACATTACCCTGGCGAATTTACGCGAAATTGCCACCCGCGGCGTGGTGGATAATAATGCCGAAGTGCAGATTGCTAACGAATATCGACAGTCTTTGAATATTAAGACCCCGACCGTTGAACAAAAAGTTTCCAATCTGAGTGGTGGAAACCAGCAAAAGGTGTGCCTTGGAAAATGGTTGTTTGTAAAGCCCGATGTCTTGATCCTCGATGAGCCGACCCGCGGTATCGATGTGGGTGCAAAGTTTGAGATTTATACGATCATGACCCGGCTGGTTGAGCAGGGCATGAGCATTTTGATGATTTCGTCGGAGTTGTCTGAAATTCTGGGAATGAGCGATCGCGTTTATGTCGTTTCTTCTGGCAGAATCACCGGCGAGCTTCCAGTTGAGGAAGCGACACAAGAAAAGATTATGAAATTAGCAACCGATTGAGGAGGCTCAAGATGGCGAATGTTCAAAAGTTATCCCCTGAGACTGCAAATCAGGATACCCGTACCGCCGCGGCCCAGGGCTCGTTTCTGGCAAATACCCAGAAAGTGTTGAGCCAGAATATTCGCGAATACGGTATGTATATCGCGCTGTTTGTGATTATGGCGTTTTTCACGATTACCACCGACGGCATTTTTATCTCCTCGCGTAATATCAGCAACCTGTTGAATCAGACCGGTTATATCGCGGTGCTGGCAGTGGGTATGACCCTGGTGATTGTCATCCGGCATATCGATCTTTCGGTCGGTTTTCTGGCGGGTTTCATCGGCGCGCTGGCAGCGATATCGCTGGTGTTCTGGGGAATGCCCGTGTATGTCTCCATTCCGTTTGTGCTGCTGGTCGGTGTTCTGGCCGGTGTCTTGATCGGTTTTCTGGTCGCGCAGATGGGCATTCCTTCGTTTGTGGCAACGTTGGCGGCCATGTTGGTTTATCGCGGTGCGCTGCTGCTGGTGACGGCCGGCACGGGTACCATCATCATCCCCGATGCGACTTTTAATGCAATTGGCAACGGCTTTATCCCCGATTTTCCTGATATGGGCTTTTTGCCGGGCGTTCACAAATTGACCCTGGTGCTTGGCCTTTTGGCTGCAATTTTGTTTGTGCGCAATGAACTGGTCAATCGCAAAAAGAAACAGGCTTATAACTTCGAAGTGCTGCCGCGCGACATGTTCATCCTCAAGCTGGTTTTTGTCTCAGTGATCATTGGTCTGGTAACCTGGGTGTTGGCGGGTTATAACGGCCTATCCTGGACAGTGGTGATTATGCTGGTGGTGGTTGCGATCTATCACTTTATTTCTACCGAGACCGTGTTGGGCCGGCATATTTATGCCATTGGCGGCAACCCTGAAGCAGCCGAGTTGAGCGGTATCAATGTTAAGAAACTGACCTACGTGGTGTTTGGTTCGATGGGTATGCTGGCGGCGCTTTCGGGCATTTTGTTTGCCTCGCGTTTGCAATCTGCCACCACAACAGCCGGCACGCTGTTTGAACTGGATGCGATTGCCGCGGCTTATGTGGGCGGCGTTTCGGCAGCCGGTGGTGTGGGTAAGGTAACCGGTTCCATTATCGGTGCGCTGGTGATGATGTCGCTGGTCTCGGGTATGAACCTGATGGGAATCGATATCTCGCTGCAATACATTGTGCGCGGCGCCGTGCTGGCCGCCGCCGTCATCTTTGATGTGACCACCCGCAGCCGGGGCAAGTAAGACTCAAAAAGTAGATACTCTCTTTCAAGTGACAATTGGGATGGGGTTGGAAGGATGGAGCGCTCTCCGCGAGGAGAGCGTTTCATCCTTAAAATCACGAGAGGTTGAGGGAGTGTTTTGGAATTGTTGTTGTTGAATTGGCCGCAAGCTCTGAAATGGATTTTGTGGTATGTTAATTGCAGAGGCTAATCTTGTTTAAATGGTTTGCTGTGCGCATATGGAAGCGGCTGTGAATGACATGACCGGGGGGCGATTTTGGCCGGATTGCGGCCGTTTTTTTAATCTGAGTCGGGAGACTCTTTTTGTTGTCTGCGGTCTGTGTTTTGATTAAACCCTACATTTGTACACCACTGTTTTAAAATAGAAATAGGGCTCTAAATACAGAGTTCTATTTCTATGGGCACGCTAAATGTTCTCGGAGCATTTTCAAAACCAGATACAAAAAGGATTTTGCCGTTATGCCTGAAACCATCGTGATAAAAGGCGCCCGCCTGCACAACTTGAAAAACATCGATCTTACTCTGCCGAAAAACCGGCTAATCGTGTTTACCGGCCTTTCAGGTTCGGGAAAATCTACCCTGGCGTTTGACATTCTGCAACAGGAGGGTGCGCGCCAGTATATGGAATCGCTTGGGCTGGTGACCTTTGGCATGTCTCATCCGCCGGTGATCTCCATCTCGGGCCTGTCGCCCACCATCAGTGTCGATCAACATCTTACCAACCGCAGCCCGCGCTCCACAGTGGGGACTTCGACCGAGGTGTTTACCTATTTGCGGGTGCTGTTTGCCCGTCTGGGTCACCGCCCGTGCCCGGTCTGCGGCAAAGATGTGCCGCCTTCCAGCGAAATGGATACCGACCTGTTTGCCGAGGATGAGTCGGCCCCCGGTGAGGGCGAAACGGTGGCCTGTCTGCACTGCGGAGCGCGGCTGCCCGAACTGGGTATGGCGAGCTTCTCATTTAACAAACCGGCCGGGGCCTGCCCAACCTGCACCGGCCTGGGGGTGACGGCAGATTTGCTGTTGGAGCGGGTGTTTGATCTGACCCGCAGCGTGGTCGACGGCGGGGTGCTGGTGTGGGATCCGTTCAATACCGAGCGGCTTGCGGTCACCCTGCAGCGTGCCGGAGAGCATTACGGGTTTGGCTTTGACCCCCGGCAGCCCATTGGCAGCCTGGGTGAGGCGCAGCGCGATTTGCTCTATCACGGGGTGAACAGTGAACACTTCACCCGTCATGTGCCGGGAATGAAACCACCCGCCACGGTGTTGAAGGGTAATTTTGAAGGGGTGTTGACCAATTTGCGCCGCCGTTTTTCAGAAGGGTTGTCAGAATCGGGGTTGAAGGTGAAGCAAGAGACGATTGTCGCCCGCCAGACCTGCCCCGATTGTCAGGGAACGCGGCTGCGCACCGAAAGCCGACAGGTGCGCGTGAACGGACGCAGCATCATTGAGCTTTCGAATTTGCCGTTGGAGGGGGTGGCGGCCTGGCTTGAGGCGCTGCCGGCCACCCTGAACGAAGATGAGACCGAGATCGCCCTGCCGATTATCAACGATTTGCAGGAGCGGATTCGCCGCCTGGTAATGATTGGAGTGGGGTATCTGACTCTGGAGCGCGCCACCCCCAGCCTTTCGGCGGGCGAGGCGCAGCGGCTGCGGCTGGCGGCGCTGGTGGGTTCGGGGTTGACCGGGGTCTTGTATGTGCTTGATGAACCGACCATTGGTCTGCATGAGCGCGATACAGCCCGGTTAATTACCGTGCTGCGCCAACTGCGCGATCTGGGGAATACAGTTTTGGTGATTGAGCATGATCTGATGATGGCTGCCGCGGCCGACCACCTGGTTGAGTTTGGCCCCGGCGCGGGCAAACACGGCGGTCAGATTGTGGCGCAGGGCACCCCGCAGGAAGTGGCGGCCGACCCGAACTCGCTGACGGGCGGGTATCTTGCGGGTCGGTTGGATTTGCCGGCGCATCACCCGCGCCAGGGTGACGCCGGGGCGCTGGCCATTCTGGGGGCGCGGGAACATAATTTGAAGAATCTGAATATTACCATCCCGCTGGGAAAGCTGGTCGCGGTAAGTGGGGTGTCTGGATCGGGAAAATCGAGCCTGATGTTTGATATTCTGGATCGGGCGGCGCAGCAGCGCTTTAACGGCGCAAAAGAGGCGCCCGGTGCGCATGATCTTATTCGTGGTTGGGAGTTTATTGATCGGGTGGTGACGGTGGACCAGTCGCCCATCGGCCGGGTGCCGCGCTCGAACGCAGCCACCTATACCGATACCTTCACGGCCATTCGTGAGGCGTTTGCCGCCACCCCGGCTGCCCGGCAGCGCGGTTTGGCCCCCGGTCATTTTTCTTTCAACACCCCCGGCGGGCGGTGCGAACGCTGTGAGGGGGCGGGTGTGCTGAATGTAAATATGCATTTTCTGCCCGATGTGCAGGTGCGCTGCCCGGTCTGCCGCGGACGGCGATTTAAGAAGGATGTGCTCTCGGTGACCTACGGCGGGGTGGATATTGCCGCGGTGCTGCAAATGACCATTGAAGAAGCGCTGCCGGTGTTTAAGAACGTGCCGGCGGCGGCAGACCGGCTGCGTCTGATGAGCGAAGTGGGGCTGGGATATTTGCAGCTTGGCCAACCGGCCACCACCCTTTCGGGGGGTGAAGCCCAGCGGGTGAAGCTGGCTAAAGAGCTGGTCAGAGGGGGCAGCGGACATACGCTGTATCTGTTGGATGAACCGACCACCGGGCTGCACCTGGCCGATATTGAGCGGCTCTTGCTGCTGTTGCAGCGGCTGGTGACGGCAGGCAACTCGGTGGTGGTGGTGGAACATCACCTGGGGATGATCCGCGCGGCGGACTGGGTGATTGATCTGGGGCCCGAAGGCGGCGAAGCGGGCGGTGAACTGCTGGGGGCCGGAACGCCCGATCAGATTGCGCAGCTTGCCGGTTCGTGGACGGGGAAGTGCCTGAGAAATTAAGAACAAAAAAGAAGCGCGCGGGCAATTCCGCGCGCTTCTTTTTTGCCGCACATGCTGCCCGATGTGTGGAAAACATGACAGAAATATGCCTTATGCACCTTTTCAGAAACCGGCGGAAGGTCTAGAATGCAAATATCCGGCTGCAACAAGCCCGAAATATTTATTTTGGAAGTGAATCTATGGCATACCGAGTTGCTCTGGTTACCGACAGTACCTGTGACATCCCTGCTGAATGGGTAAAGCAATATGACATTTTTATTGTCCCATTGACGATTGTTTTTGGCGACCAGGCTTATCTGGATCGCGAGGAGTTAACGGCAGAAGAATTTTACCGACGCTTACCGGCTGAAAAGTATCACCCCACCACCTCGCAGCCCGCGCCAGGGGTCTTTTTGGCGGCCTATCGGCGGGCGGCCGCGGAGGGTGCCGAACAGATACTGACGATCACGATCAGCAGCGCGATGAGCGGCACATTTGAATCGGCCCGGCAGGCCGCGCAAGAGTCGCCCATTCCGGTGACGGTGCTCGATTCGAAAAATAACTCGATGGGGCTGGGCTGGCAGGTGGTGGCTGCGGCGCGCAAGCGTGAGGCCGGCGGCGATCTGGATGAGATGGCCGCCGCGGCTCTGGCCGTGCGTGACCGGGTGGTGTATTATATTTCGCTGGATACGATTGAGTATCTGACCCGCGGCGGACGGATGGGGGATGCAGCGCGGTTCTTGAATTCGTTTTTGCAGATCAAACCCCTGATTAACGTTAAACCCGAGACCGGAACCGTGGGCGCTTCGCTCCCGGCCCGCTCGCGTAAATCGGCCATCGAAGGGTTGTATAAAGAGTTCTTCCGCAAAATTCAGTCCACGGCCAACCTGCATATTACCGTGCTGCACAATGACGCGCTGGAAGAGGCACAGGCATTGGCCGAGCGGGTCATTGCCGAATTTTCACCCGAAGAATTGTTTGTTTCGATTGTTTCTCCGGCGCTGGGGGTGCATACCGGCCCGCGCGCGATTGCACTGTGCGGGTATGCAGAATAAGGTTTAAAGCAGTGTTCCCGGGTGAGAGCCGGGCCAGTAGAGCCCGCTTCTCACCCGATGTTTTACCGGTTTTGTGGATCAGGTGGTGCAAACAAGTGCACCACACTGTGATATTCGTTGTAAATCAGGCTGATGAATATCAGTCTGTGGTGTGATACCCCTGGCCTGGATGTGCAGGTGGTGAACCAGGAATTTAAAGTATTCCTGAAATCTGTTCTCAGCCCCACCGATACCCCGCCGATTTTTGATATGGGGTGGGGCGCCGATTATCCCGACGCGAATAATTTCACCCGCGAAGTAACCCGGCCCAACATCACCCGCACCTATGAGAAGACCAGCCACAACACTTTGAAACCTGGGGTATCATCGTCGAATAATCTGAAAGGTTGTTTCTCCCGGTTCTAAAAGCAATTCCTTTTGCTCAGTCCCTTTTCATGGTTGGAAAGGGACTGAGTGTTTATCCTGACCGGTTGAGATGAGGTCATCATTTCGATTTCAGGTGGGGTGATGTGCAATAGATTTCTTGTAAGCGTGTTTTTTGATTGGGAATTGACGACTGGTCGAGAAAAAAGTGATAAAAATGCCTGGAATGTGACTCAGAATAAATTGACAGCAAAGATGATGTTTGGATAAGATAATTATGTGTAAAAGCACAATAAATTTCAAAAAGAGACGTAACCAACCTATAGGGGGGACATCATGACCCAACGCCGCCTTCAAAAAAGTCTCCATATTTGCATGATTCTGATGATGATATCGGGCCTGATGGGCGCGATGCCAGTGCGGGCAGAAGCTGAGCCGTCTGGCGTGCTGCGCCCCCCGGCGGCTGAACCCACCCCGCCGGGACCAGAATTGCGTTACGGCTATGCAGAAGATGGGCGGGTGAATTTTATCGGCGGCAGTTCGGGTTCACCCCTGTTAAGTGGCGCGGAGGGCGTGAGCGCCATGTCGGATGTGGATGCAGCCGAAGCAGTGCTGGCACAGTATGGGCCCGAGTTTGGACTGCAGGATCCGTTGCAGGAATTGAAATTGGACCGCAGCTCACAGGATGAGCAGGGCAGCACCCTGCGCTACCGCCAGGAATTTGCCGGCATTCCGGTGTTGGGCGGTGAGATGCTGGTTAACCGGGACGAATATGGCAACATTCTTTCGTTGAACGGCGAAGTTTCGCCGGGGCTGGCTCCTGCGGTCAGCTCGGCGGTTGTGAGCGCAGAACAGGCGCAGCAAAAGGCCGCGGCCGGGGCGCAGGAATGGTACGGGCTGGCGGCGGAAAATATTGGTATGACGCCCCCCGAATTGTGGTGGTACGACGAGCGCATCTTTAAACCCGGTAACGAGCCAGTGACCCTGACCTGGCGCATGGAGCTTACGGCGCTGGACGGCAGCCAGTTGGTGCGGGAACTGGTGTTGGTGGATGCCGTGAGCGGCGAAATAGTTTTACATTTTAATCAGATCGATACTTCGTGGCACAAACAGGCAGAATCTCCGGCTGGTACCGAAACTCCGGTGGGTGAACCCGCCGCAGAACCCACGGTTGAAGCGACCCTCGAACCAACCCTCGAACCGGTGGTGACTGAAACGCCGCTGGAGCAGCCCACCGGCACAGCCGAACCGCCGGCTGGGGAACCGGTGGCAGGCCAGGCTGGTGTGGTGTGGTACGTTTCGCCGACAGGGAACGATGCCAATGGGTGTAAAGCCCCTGAAACACCTTGTCAGTCAATTATGGCGGCAATAGGTAAATCTTCTTCAGGAGATATCATTAAAATCACTGCGGATAAATATTTGATTGATACGAACCAAAAACTCATCAGAATTAGGAATTCCATTTTATTATCCGGCGGATGGAATCATGAGTTTGGAAGTCAAACTGGGCATACGGTTTTGGAAGGTGGAAATCTTTGGAACACAATTGAAGTTAGCGGGATTAACCCCAATGTTCAAATCGACCATTTTATCATGGAAGGGTTTGAGCCATCTGGAAGTCAGATTATTTATGTGGGAGCATCTGATTCATTAGAGTTGACGAATAGCGCCATCATCAATAACCATGCTTATAGAAATTCTGGTTTGGTCTACATAGATGAAAATGCCACTTTTGTGTGCAGCAATGTAACCATTGCACACAATTTATCTACTCCTTTGAGTGGTGATTACCCTCCTGGGTTTGCGATTACGGGTCACTCACCCAAAAAAGTGGTTATCAAGAATTCGACAATCGTTAATAATCAACTCGAACGCTTAAACGACCAGGCTGGAGTCGGTTTATATATTAAAAAATCAAATTCGTCATCGCAAAATCAGCCGATAATTCCAGAAATCATCATTCAGAATTCAATTATTGCTAATAATTCTGCCGGTCAACCTGCGGATATTTATTCTCCTGATTACCTTGTGCGGTCTGCCGGGCATAATATTATTGGTGCGTATAATGGAAGTAATCTGATCCCTGCCGAAAGTGATTTTTTTGGGCAGGACCCATTGTTAGGTGAAATGCAAACAAATGGCGTGCTTGCGCCATTGCCTTCTAGTTTGGCAATTGATCATGGAAGCCCCGATATTCCTGGTTCTTCAGAAACAGCCTGTGAAACAACCGATCAGGTTGGATCTGCCCGCCCTATTGATGGAAACAGGGACGGTCTTTCTGTTTGTGACATCGGGGCTTATGAGGTTGTATCTCCTCTGCCAGGTGATCCGGCGCAGATTGAATTACTTCCGCAGGCAATGGTGTTTGGCAAAGTATCGGAAGCGTATTTGCCGTTATCTGTAAAGGTGACAGATGCTTTCGGCTGGCCTGTTGGTGGTGCAACGGTGAGTGTTACCGCTCCCGAGTCTGGTCCCTCTGGCGCATTTCAAAATGATCTTGGAACTCATGTCATGGTTGTGACCAATAATGATGGGATTGTTGTTTTACCATCCTTCATTGCAAATGATATCCCTGGTCAATTTTCTCTGCACGTTGAGATTCAGAATTATCCGCTTCAGGCAGATTTTGTTTTTGAAAACTATTTGCCTATCCCATCTTCTCTACAGTTGTTAACCGGAGGAAATCAAATTGTTGGGCCGACAATGTTGGCTGAACAACCGTTCCGTGTATTTGTTAAAGACCAACATGATTTTCCAATGGCTGATGTTCAGGTTGTATTCAATGCTCCTCTGGAAGGTTCCAGTGGGACTTTTATCGATACAGGCACCCATCAATTCAGCTCAATTACAAATTTATCGGGTGAGGCGGTAACAGCTAAAATCAAGGCTAATGGAATTCCGGGAAATTATGAGATTGCAGTTTCTGTTCAGGACTCAGGACTGACAATTTCAATACCGATTGCAAATAAGGGACTTTTTGTATCACAAGGTGGAAGTGATCAAATTGATAGTCAGCCGAATAATTGTGCCTTGCCAGCTTCACCGTGCAAGACTTTTGCTCAGGCACTCAGTAATAAATCTGCTGGAATCACGATTTACAGCACGGCAGAGGAATTTGAAAATGGGGTTATTGTTTTGCCCCAATATGAATCTGGCCAATTAATTTTCTCTGGAGGCTGGTCACCTTCGTTTTCTGCTGTGGTAGGAAAAACCATCTTGACCGCCACTCTGCCGAATCTTAGGGCATTTATTACTTATCGTTTTCAGGTCGGGTTATCAAATTTTCAAATTGAAAATTACGCGTATGGTTTTTCAGGTCAATCAGAATCGTGGATAAAAAAATCCGTATTCATGAACAATCAAGTTGGACTTTCTTTAGGATCTGAATGGAAGGTTGAAGATAGCGGAATCATAAATAATGCAACCGGCATTGTAAATGGGGGAACAGGTGTTGTTAAGAACTCAGTTATTACTTCGATCTTGAGTCGTTATCAATCTGGAATTGCTATTTCGAATTTTAAAAACCTTAAAATTATTCATTCAACAATCGGTACAAAAACGGCCAAATATGAAATTCTTAACAAAGGAACCCTAAGCCTAAAAGGAAACATTCTGTTTGGATCTGTTCGTCCTTTTGGTGAAAATTCCGGTCAAATCTATTCTTTTGGCAGCAATCTGATTCAATCCACTACTCTCTGTGAAAATAATAAATGCGGATATGCAATTTTTCAAACCTCTGATCTGATCGGAATTGACCCACGTTTGGGTCTCTTAACAGATCACCGATATCTTCCCTTATTACCTGAAAGCCCGGCAATTGATGCTGCTGCCAGTCTCTTTGCAAACAGCGACTGTCTGGGAGAGGATATTCGCGGCCTGGTCCGTCCAATTAATGGAAAATGTGATATTGGATCCTATGAATATCAACCTGCGGGATCACCTGTGCGCATCCTGATGTCATTGGAATCAGGACAATCTGTTTTACCACATCATGATTTGTACATCCCCATTCGTTTTATTGTCATTGATCAAAATGGATCGCCTGTACCCGGGGTGGCGGTACAAATTACAGCGCCGAACCTGGGAGCAAGTGGTGTTTTTAAATCAAATGGTTTGAATTCGATTGAAGTTATTACAGGCCAGGATGGAAGTCAGCTCACCCCGGTATTTCGCACAAATGAAGTGGAGGGTGAGATACCCCTTGATTTTCAGATCATCGGGCTTGCAACCGTAGAATCTCATGCGCAGTTTGTGATCAATAGAACCAATCGGCGATTTGTAGATCCTGTCAATGGTGATGATGGTGTAAATAAGCTTAACACATGTATGTTAAAGGCAAGTCCATGCCGCACTCTGATGCAGGCTGTGGATATGGCAAATGTAGGCGATCTACTACTGATGGCTGTCGGTATTGAGAATGTGTTAACAGAAATAACCATAAATAAAAATATATTTATTTCTGGTGGCTGGAACCCCGGTTTTACTCAAAAGGTAGGAGTCACTCAACTTACAAGGCCTGTCACTTCTAATCACATTCTCTATATTCCGCTTGGCTTTTGGTATGTCTTTTTGGAGGGTTTTTCCTTTCGTGATTCTTATTCACCGATTGGAAACTCGACAGAGGGTTTGTTATCCATTCAATCAAGTATGTTAATTGGTAACAAAAATGGGATTTCCAATAGCGCTAACTTGAGTCTTGAAAATGTTACCATCTCGCAAGGCGGAGCTTCTGATTACAATGGACCTGCGCTATCTAATTCTGGCTTCAGTTCTTTAAACCATGTAACCATTACGGATAGGCATACAGCAGATTACTGGGATAATTCGACCGGTATCGATAGCAGGAATGGAATAGTAGAGATTCGCAATTCAATTGTGGCCAGGAATTGGTCAATGCAAAGTTGGGACTGTCAAGGCCAAATTGTTTCGCTTGGGAACAATATTATTGGCGTTGGGGATGGATGTAATATTTCCAGAACCGCAAGCGATTTGATCGGTAGTTCATATCAACCGGTTGATCCTAAGTTGGATCTGTTGTATGAAGATGAAAATGGTGTGTCTTCAATTCGATTGCTGCCTGGAAGCCCGGCAATTGATTCTGCGGATCCAGGCTCTTGCCCATCAACGGATCAACGCGGTGTGAAACGGCCGGATGGAGCCGGATGTGACATCGGCGCCTATGAGGGAACCGCATTGGTGCCCTGGCAAATACCTGTTTATACCTATGCCGCCGATAAATACCAGCAAGATACCTTTTCTGTAGAAAAGGGAGCCTTGCTTTGTAAAACGCCTTCAGAATCATGTACGGGTGGATTAGATCGGGATGCTGACAATGCTCAACGGCTTTCAACGGATTTTATTGAGTTCTTAAGAACTCAATTTGACCGAAAGAGCCTTGATAATGCCGGTATGTCAATTTACTCCTATATTCACAGCTCAAAATTCCAGAATAATGCAGCCTGGATGGGCGTGCAAGTGGTTTATGGTAATAATTTCCCCAACGCAGATGATGTCGTGGCTCATGAATTGAGTCACGGTGTCAACCAATTCTCGGCTGATCTATTTTATTATTATCAATCCGGAGCCATTAATGAATCATTCTCTGATCTATGGGGTGAATATTTTGACCAGAAAAATGGGTTTGGTACAGATGACAGTTCAGTTAAATGGTTGATTGGTGAAGATTTGCCGGCGGGTGAATTGCGCCCTAATGGGGCAATTCGCAGTATGAGCAATCCAACCCTGTTTTTGGATCCGGATAAAATGAGCAGTAAAAACTATTTCAAGGGATATTACGATAATGGGGGGGTGCATTGGAATAGTGGTATCAATAATAAGGCTGTATTTCTGATGGTGGATGGCGGCCTGTTTAATAAAAAATCGATCCAACCTTTGGGCTGGGAAAAAACTGCTGCAATATATTACTATACTCAAACGAGGTTGCTGACTAGCGGGGCAGATTATGCTGATTTATATAATGCCTTGTCCCAGGCTTGTTATGTGTTAATAAATGGGGCGGATGGTATTACGGCTGAAGATTGTATTCAGGTTCATAATGCTTTGGATGCCGTAGAAATGAACCGGTCACCAAGTCCAAACTTTAACCCTGAAGCCCCGGTTTGTGATGCGGGAGCTACAAAAGATTCAAACGATTTGTTTTTCGATGATTTTGAGCATGGGACTGAGCAATGGGTATTTCAGACGAATCAAGGAACACAACGGTGGCAAATTGGTCTAGATCGCAACAAACAAGCCAATGCCACCAGTGGTAGAAATGTTCTCTATGCAAATGATTATGATGGACCTTCCTCCGATACATCTGCCAGCATCAAAACATCATTATATATACCTAAAACAAATTCAACCTATCTATACTTTAATCATGCCTACACTCTTGAGTATGGATTTTATAAAGGTTATATTTTATATATCGATGGCGGCATGGTGGAATATTCAATTAACAATGGTGTGACCTGGATTGATATCAATCATCTCTACGCGGGGGGGCAAAGATACAACGGGAAACTTTATAATGGGAAATATGTCGCTTTTAATCCATTGCGTGGGCGTTCGGCTTTTTCAGGGGAGAGTCATGGTTATGTTTCTTCTCGATATAATCTGACATCATTGGCCGGCAAGAATGTGCTTATCCGTTGGCGTCTTGGTGTGGATTCCAATACTTTTGGAAACGGTTGGTATGTAGACGATGTTGATGTTTATTCATGTGTGAAGAATCCAACCTACTCATTTTTGGTTTCTCCCACAAATGGAAGCCTTTCGAAAGAACACCGGCCAAAATTCGATTGGGCTGATACTGCTAACGCACATCACTATGATCTGCAGATAGCAAAAGATCCGGGCTTTGTGAATCTGGCATTTGAACGCGCGAATATTCTAAAATCCGAATTTCTACTGGATCAAACTCTGGCTGATAATTCAATTTACTATTGGCGAGTGAGAGCCCGGAGTAGTATCGATGTTCCAGGTGTTTGGTCGAAGACCTTTTCTTTTAGGACAGGGATGCTTGCACCTGTTATACAAAAACCTGAAACCGGGCAAATGATGAACTCTCTCCGACCAGTTTTTGAGTGGCGATCATCTCCTGGGGTGGTTACATATACTTTAATGGTCTCTTTATCCCCAGTATTTGGGTCGACAGTTCTCAAAGTCACCGTCACCAATCCCACGTATCAACCCACCAAGGATCTGCCGGCCGGCAAGACACTTTACTGGCGGGTGATGGCCAATGGTGCGAACCCCAGTGCCTGGTCGGCGGGAGGCCAGTTTGTTACGCCGCGCCCGCCGAGTGTGCCGGCGCTGCTTTTGCCGGGGAGCAATGCTCTGTTGGGAGGTTACACCACCACGCTGCAGTGGAAGGCATCTGTAATTCCCACCGGCGCTGCGCTGTTGGCAAATTACCAGCTCCAGCTGGATGACAATGGCGACTTTTCTTCGCCGCTGATTGACCGGAATGATTTGACCGCCACCTCATTGGACCTTGCGGATGCGCTGGCTGACAATCAGAAATACTTCTGGCGGGTGCGGTCGATTAACACCACTGGCGATATGAGCGCCTGGTCGACGGTATATATTTTGCGCACCCCACTCATCACACCGACCCCAGAAAGCCCGGCCAATGCGAGCGCAGTAAATGTGCTGCGCCCAACCTTTACCTGGACGGTTTCACCGGGTGCCAGTTCGTATAATCTGATGGTCTCTGCGTATCCCAATCTGGCTTCACCCATCTTGAATGTCAGTGTGCCTACAGCCAGCTATTTGCCCACCAAAGATTTGCCGGCGGGCAAGACGCTTTACTGGCGGGTGCGGGCTGTCGGGGTGAATCCGAGTCTGTGGTCGGCGATCTACAGTCTAAGTACACCCCGGCCACCCAGTGTGCCCGGTTTGGCGGCCCCACAGAACAATGCTTTGTTGACCAACCGTCGACCATCGCTAGCCTGGAAACCATCCACTGTGCCCGCCGGGGCAGCCAACTTAAGTGGTTATGAACTGCAAGTGGATGACACCGTTGATTTCACTTCTCCATTGGTCAGTGAAACTGGTTTAAGCCACACGATGTATTCCTTTGCGACAGATCTGGCAGACAACACCCAGTATATCTGGCGGGTGCGGGCCTGTAATACGAATGGTGATTGTAGTTCGTGGGGCGCTTTTACATTTCGAACCAGTCTTTTACCTCCAGTTGCTGAAAGCCCACTGGTCGATGAAGGGCTCAGTGATCCCACCCCACTATTTAATTGGGGCGATGTAAACGGCGCTGTCTCTTATACCCTGGCGGTTTCCACCTCTTCCAGTTTTTCAGGTACGCTGATATCGACCACGGTGACCACATCGCAATATCAGGCGCTGAGAACTCTGCCGGCAGGGAAGCCAATCTACTGGCGGGTGCGGGCCAATGGGCCAAATGGTCCGAGTTTATGGTCTGACTTGCGTCGTTTTCAGGTGGAGTAGTTTCGATCTGGTGAACGGACAGCCGGGTGGGCATTCATCCCACCCGGCTGCCTTTCCAAGGTGTAATTTCAATGCAGGGGCGGACCCTGTATAATGACCTAAAAACCATCCCATTTTATTTTAGGTCAGTGCCGTGAACCAGTATACCCTTTTTGTTTTGCTCTCTCCCTTTGCCTGTGTGATCTCGCTGGCTGTTGCGGTTTATAGCTGGCAGCATAATAAAGCACGCGCGGCCAAACCTCTGGCGTTGGTGATGGCCGCGGTTACCGGTTATCTGTTTTTTAATACGCTGGAACTGGTCAGCCCGACGCCAGAGGCAACGCTGTTTTTTGCCCAGGTTTGCTATGTTTTTATTGCCCTGTTAACCGTTGGCTGGTTTTTGTTTGCGCTTGAATATGCAAAACATGACCGCTGGATAAAACCCTGGTTTTTTCGTTTGCTGTGGGTCATTCCGGTAATCACGGTTGTGCTGGCATTTACCAATGATCTGCATCATTTGATCTGGATGGATTATGCGTTCTTTCCGGTGGGGAACGGTTATCTCACCCTGCGGGTTCGTGTTTATGGAACCTGGTTCTGGTTCTTCTGGCTGCAAGCTTATTTTTTGATCCTTTCTGGTGCGGTCGTTATCTTTCTGGCAGACTTTACCCCCAATGGCAATTTTCGAAAATATTCGCGCTGGGCTCTGGCCGGTGCTTTGCTGCCTCTGGCGCTCAACCTGGTGTATGTGCTAAAACTGATCCCCGGTTTTTACAAAGATTATTCTCCATTATGCTATGCGGCGAGCGGCATTCTGTTTGCGATCAGCATCTTTCGCCGCCGGTTGTTGGAACTGACGCCTTTTGCACGTACGATTCTGGTTGACAGCATGGATGACGGCGTGGTCATTCTCGATGCAGAGTTTCGGGTGGCCGATATTAACCCGGCGGCGCTGAAACTATTGCAAGATACCCAGCCGGTGACGATCAGCCAGCCCTATGCACCGCTAAAACCCTATTTGCAGCAGTTCGATGTGGCCGCAAACAAGGATTTTATTCAAACTGAAATCAGCCTTCCGCGAGGGATGGTGCACCGCCATTTCGATCTACATTTGCGCCGGCTGCGCGATCAACAGAACGAGGTGGTGGGCTATCTGATCACTTTTCATAATATTACCGAACATAAGCAGATTCTTCATGTGACTGAGCGGTTGGCCGAACAAGATTCGCTGACCGGAATGTTAAACCGGCGTTATTTCCTGTCTCTGGCACAGATGGAAGCGGAACGCGCTGTGGAACAGCACGAGAATTATTCTCTTTTGATGATCGATCTGGATTATTTTAAGAAAATCAACGATACTTTTGGTCATCGCGCCGGTGATCATGTGTTGCAGTCTTTTGCCCAGATTCTGGGATCTTCTTTGCGGGGGTCTGATCTGGTTGGGCGAATGGGTGGAGATGAGTTTGTGGCGTTGCTGCCCAACACTGATGCACACCAGGCTCGTGTGCTTGCCGACCGGCTGCGAGACCAAATGCGCAACCATGCTTTTCATGTGGCCGGTGTAGAGACGGTGTATCTGACGTTTAGCGTGGGGCTGGCAGAGTTCTTGTGGAACCAGCCGGTTTCGGTGGACCAGATAATTGATCTTGCTGATCGGAATCTCTATCAGGCCAAGTCGGCCGGCAGAGACCAGGTTGTTTAATCGACCAGCCCCCCAAAAAAATTGGGGGGCTGTCGGGCTGGCGTACCGCTAATTCCAATTCCCGGGGGAGACGGCCCGGGTTTTTTTGGGCTAATTTTTTAATTCAGGCTTGATGGCAACTTTCACCACGCTGCCGTCGATCATGGCTTTCAGCGCCTCTTCCAGGCGTTCGAGCGGCATTTCGGTGGTGACCAGTGACTTGGTGTCGATGACGCCGCTGCAAATCAACTGATAAGCGGTGTATACATCCAGTGGGGTGGAGTGGAACACGCCGATGGCGGTGATTTCGCCGTAATGCATCTTGAATGTATCCACATCCAGCATGGTGCCGCCGGGCAAACCGCCAAACCATAACACCCGGCCGCCATTGCGGGCGCCCATCAGGGCGTTGGTCCAACCGATTTTGGCGCCGGTGGCTTCGATGGTTACATCGGCCCCGCGGCCTTCGGTCAGTTCTTTAATCGCTTCAACCGGGTCTTCACGATCGGGGTTGATTAGATGGGTGGCGCCCAGCTTTTTGGCGACCTCAAGACGGGTGTCTTTCAGATCGACCGCAATGATTTTGGAAGCGCCGCTGCGCACTGCCAACTGCAAGTGCATCAGACCAATGGGGCCGCCCGAGCCGATGATGGCAACGGTTTCGCCTTTGCTGATCTGCACCATGCGCTGGCCGTGCACCACGGTGGAGAGCGGCTCCATGATCGAAGCCTGCTGGTAATCCAGATGATCGGGGATGGGGTACATATTCAGGCGCACAATGGGGCCGGGCACCAGAATATAGTCGGCAAAGGCGCCCCAGTTGAGGAACAGGTCGGGGCACATATTGTGTTGATCATGTTTGCAATAAAAGCAGGTGCCGCAGGGGGCGCTGTTGTGGGGGACGACCCGCTGGCCGACCGCGAAGTTTTTGACATTGGCGCCCACAGCCACTACATCTCCGGCCAATTCATGGCCAAACAGGTTGGGCGGGGTCAGTTTGGGATAACCGCGTTTATAGGTTTTGACATCGGTGCCGCAGGTGGTGGCGGCGCGAATTTTGACCAGTACATCTTCAGGTCCAACCTGCGGAACCGGGATCTGGCGCAGTTCCAACTGGCCCGGCGCAATATACATCATGCCGCGCATGGTATCAGACATATTTTCCTCTTTTCTAGTTGATCTAAAAAAATCTAAATTATTGCCCCAGGGGTTTGGCAAAATATTTGGTCAGATAAATCTCTCGCATTGCGGCAGCTTCGGCCGGGTCGAGGTTGATTTCTTTTGCGCCCATCGAGCGAGCCATGATGACGATGCGCGCAGTGGTTTCGGCGGCCATGGTCGAGTCGTACGCCTGTTCAAGGTTGCCGGCCACCGTTACCAGACCGTGATGCGCCAGAATGCCCGCGGCGCCATTTTCACCCATGGCGTTGTAGGTCAGTTCGGCCACTTCTTCGGTGCCAGGGCGAAAGTAGGGCGCCACAGGCACAGGGCCGGTGAGGCACAGGGCTGCTTCGGTCAAAATGGAGGGCACCGATTCGTGAATGACGCCAAAAACCGTGCTGTGCGGGGCGTGGCTGTGAACCACGGCTTTAACATCCTTGCGGCGGTGGTAGAAGATCATATGCAGTGCGATCTCGCTGGTGGGGCGCCACTTGCCTTCCACAATTTTTCGGTCCATGTCGATAACGGTGATATCTTCGGCTTTGCGCAAACGGTAGGGCACAGCGCTGGGTGTGATGGCAATCAGCCCGGTTTCGGCGTCCAGGGCGCTAATGTTGCCCTGTGAACCGTGGGCAACACCATCTTCCACCATGCGGTTCCCAATTTCCACAATTTTTTCACGAAGTTCTTGAAGTAACATATCCTACTCCTGTAATTAAATTGTCGTTTACTTTTTTCTGGCCAGTGCGACTTCGAGTGCGGAAAAGATTTGCTCAAATAAGGTGTTTATGGCTTCCTGTGCGGCGTGTTCGCCGCTGACGGTCAGGGTAACTTCGGTTTTTGCGCCGGGGCGGGCCATCATATTGGCGTTAATCAGTTCAGGGCCTTCGTTAATTCGCGCCTGTGACAACCAGGCAATCGAGCGCAGCTTCCATACTTCCATGCCGAGCTGCTTGAAGGCAACCTGAGAGGCTTCAAAGACATCATCCGGGCTGACGCGTTCAAAACTGCGTGTTTCCTGCTTGCGGGCCATGTTAGCGTTCCTCTCTGGCTTGGTTGAAATTGTTCTGAAAGAACAATTCCCAGGGCAATTCAGGGTCTGCTTCTTCTTGAATAATGGCGTTCAGACGGCAGATGAGCGGAAAATCGGCGGCTTTCGCCAGACCGCGGGCTTCGAGCAAGGGTAAAACGCGGCAAACCGTGGCGATGATCTCAACCGATTCGAGGGTCTCGCCGGCCAAAATCTTGCGCGCTTCGCTGTAGCGGATGCCCTTGCCAAGCAGACGGCCAAGACGCGCAGTGCGGCCGCCAAACACGGTAACATACAAATCGCCTGCACCGGCCAGAACAATCAGATCGTTTTCCATGCCGCCCAGCAGACCGATCAATCGCCGCATTTCGAGCATACTCTGAGCGAACAGGGCGGCCTGGGGGTTAAACATGTGCGCCAGTCCATCGGCGCCGTCGCGTTCATAAGCGCCCAGCGGAAGGTTCACGCTTACGGCATACCCATTCTTGAGGGCGGCGCACACTTCCACGCCGATCACATCACTCGAAATTGCAACATGATAATAATGGGTGGCAAAAATGGCCTGCAATCGTTCCAGCGTCTTAAGATCTTTGCCGCAATACACTGTGCCGGTATGGCGCCGGCCGGCCAGTTCGTGTGAGATCACCGGACCGCCGACAGCATTCAGGCTGATTTTTCCCTGTTTGTCGGCCGGCAGCAGCCGGTTGAGATATTCGGGGATCACCCATAAATCGCCTTCGGGGGTGTCTTTTAAGCCCTTGGTCACCGAGAGCACGGGTACCTGGGGGGTCATGTAGGGGCCAACTTTTTCGGCGAACCATTCCACCCCAAAGCTGCTCACACCGCTGACAATCACATCGGCCCCGGCTACGGCCGCCGGGATCTCGGTATGAGAATAAGGGATCACCCGATCGGGGACGATGCGTTTCATCTTGGGATGAACGCGGCTGGATCGAATTTCGCGGATAAATTCTTCATCCAGATGAGTGCCGACAAGCCGCACCTCGTGGCCGTTATCTGAAAGCGGCCAACATAAGGCAGTGCCCATCATGCCTGCACCCACAATGGTTACGATGCTCATTTCTCTGCTCCTGCTACATGATATTTTTGGTCAATTGCATCAATCTTGGCTACTTTGGCCCCTGACCGGGCAGGTTGAAATTCACTTTCCAGCCAGATGTCGATTAGTTTAAGGGCTGCGTTGGGCCCAATTACCTGACTACCCAGGGTAATGATCTGGGCATTGTTGCTGGCGCGGGCGCGTTCGGCGGTGTAGGGGTCCAGAATGCACACGGCGCGCACCCCCGGCACCTTGTTGGCGACAATTGCCATCCCGGCTCCGGTGCCGCAAACCAGAATGGCACGGTCATATTTGCCCTGTCCCACTGCTTCAGAAAGCGCCAGGCCCACATCGGGGTAATCCACCGGGGTGGTCTCGTTGACTCCCCAGTCATCCACCCGGAAACCCAGACCGAGCAAATAGTCGCGGACGGTGTTTTTTAAAGGCAAACCATAATGGTCTGAGGCTATTGCAATTGGGTTTGATTTATCTGCCACAGAGCTCCTCCAATAAAAGAATTTCAATCCCTTAGTTCACCAGATCTTTGATGACCGGGAAAGTTTGAGAAATAAAGTCGCGCACTTCTTTTTCATCGGTCAGGTTAAGCACCTCGCGGGCGGCGGCCTGACACACGCTGCGGTTGAGCGAGCGGATGATTTGTTTGGCCAGCGGAATGGCTGGTGCATTCATGCTGAATTCATCCAGACCCAGCCCAAGCAAAATGGGAATCGCCAGCGGCTCACCGGCCAGCTCGCCACACAGACCCACCCAGCGGCCGCCTTTGTGTCCGGCCTCGATGGTCTGGGCAATCATGCGCAGCACCGGGGGGGCGAAAGCGCTGGTCAGCTCGGCCACACCGGGGTTGGTCCGGTCGGCAGCCATAACATACTGGGTCAGGTCATTGGTACCAATGGAGAAGAAATCGGCTTCACGGGCCAGATAATCGGCCATGATGACTGCGGCCGGGATCTCTACCATGACGCCCACTTCGATGTTATCGGCGGTGGGGGTGCCTTCTTGTTTCAGCTCGGCGCGACATTCAGCCAGCACCTGCTTGGCAGCGCGCAGTTCGGCCAGCGTGGCGATCATGGGGAACATGATCTTTAAATTGCGGCCCACCCCGGCACGTAGCGCAGCGCGCAACTGCGGACGGAATAGATCGGGGCGTTTCAGGCACAGCCGAATGGCGCGTACCCCCAGGAACGGATTGATCTCCTGGATGATATCCATATAGGGCAGTTCTTTATCACCGCCTACGTCCAGGGTGCGCAAGACAACCGGCTGTTCGCCAAAGGCATCCAGAATGCCGCGGTAGGCCTGATATTGTTCTTCTTCGTTGGGCAGGGTTTCACGCTGCAAATAAAGAAACTCAGAGCGGAGCAGCCCGACCCCTTCTGCCCCCAGGGCAATGGCCGGGGCGGCTTCGTCCACCTTGCCGACGTTTGCCACGACTTCCACCCGGTGACCATCGCGGGTGATGGCCGCATGACGCGCATTAACCTGCAAGTCGGCCGAAAAGGCGCGCTGGGCGGTTTGAAGGTCGCGATAGGTGGCGACAGTCTCGGGAGGGCATTCGGCCAGCAGCTCGCCCTGTGAACCGTCGACCACGATCTCTGCACCGGTGGGCAGTGAGAGGATTCCCTCTTCCATGCCCACCACCGCCGGCAGCCCCAGGCTGCGGGCCAAAATGGCGGTATGTGAGGTGGGGCCGCCCATCACAATGGCAAACCCGAGCAGCAAGTTTTTATCAAAGTTGATTGTGTCTGAAGGAGCAAGATCAACCGCAACCACAATGGAGGGCTGTTTGAGAGCGCCGCGCGCGTTTTCTTGCACATTGGTTAAAATACGCAGCGCGCGTTGCACAGCATCACGAATATCGCCGGCGCGGGCGCGAAAATACTCCGAGCCCATATTCTCCAGCGTGTTGGCATAAACTTCGGCAGCATCAAACAGGGCAGCTTCGGCATTCTGATGTTCTACGGTGATGGTGTGCTGCACACTCTCCAACAATTCGGGGTCTTGAAGCATCTCGGTCTGGGCCTGAAAAATTTCAGCCTTGTCGGCCCCCACTTCAACGATGGCTTTTTCATAGATATCTGCCAACTGAGCGCAGGCGGTATCCAATGCCAGGTTAAGGCGGGCCATTTCGGCGGTGGGGTCCGAGATTTTTCCGCGCGGGATATGCAAAGTGGGCTGGCGGTATTGAAATACCGGGCCGATGGCAATGCCGCGCGACGCCGAAGTGCCATGCAGCGTTTTCAATCGACGCCTCCAAAATTAGATTCAACCAGCTCGGTCAGCGCCTTCAAGGCGGCCTCTGCATCTTCGCCTTCTGTGATCAGGCGAATCACTGCGCCCTGGTTTGCGCCCAGTGCCAGAACGTTAAGAATGCTTTTGGCGTTTACTTCTTTGTCTTCCATGCAAATTGTGATTTTGGAAGCAAATTTTTTGGCGGTCTGTACAAATATTGATGCAGGCCGGGCGTGCAGGCCCACAGGATGTTGGATGGTGAGGGTGGTTTCCATGGATGAAATTTCCTTTTCGCCGGTGCGGTTTTATGCCGATCTGGGTTGGGGGTTAAAGCGACTGTCCAGTAATTCTGCGGCGGTCGCGCGGTCTTGGGCAACCGCCAGCGGGGCCAGAAAACCGGGCGATTGAAGGATGCTGACCAGACGTTTTAACATCACGGTCACCTGGGTGGGGTCGGGCATGGCCAGCATTAAGACCACTTGCACCGGCACTTCAGCGCCATCTGGATCGCCCATTTCATGAAAGATAATGGGCTGCGGCGAAATGCCGACGGCGATGGCGGGTTTGATGACGTGGTGCGCATCGGTATGCGGGATGGCAACCCCGACCGGGTCGGTTGGCAGCCCGGTGGCAAAGTTCTTTTCCCGTTCGAGCACAGCGGCGATGAAGGTGCTATGGACAAAGCCTTTATCGAGCAACTGTGTGCCAAGAATGCGAATGGCATCTTCGCAGGTATCAGCGATCAAGGGCATGACCAGTAATTCTTCATGAAACCAGACAATATCTTCCATCGTATCTTTTTCCTCTGAGCAGGTTCAGTATTTTCCCGGCCCCGATCGGAACAGATCTGCTCTTTCAGGCCCGGTCGTAATTCCATTAAGTTACATATCTAATAATTTCAACGCAGTTTGATCATCGGTAACCAGGGTGTTCACAATTTTGCCTTGCAGCAGACCATGAATGGAAGCGACTTTATGGTCGCCCCCGGCGACAGCGATCACGGTTGGGATTTTCTTTAGTTCATCCAGGCTGATCGAGATGATTTGCCCGCCGACGCCGCTCACCACAGGTTCACCCTGGGCGTTGAAGGAGCGTCCGCAGGTCTCTCCGACCGCGCTGGCTTTCATCAGTTCCTCAAGCATTTGCGGGGTGACGAACCCGGTGCGCAGCAGGCTTGAATCTTCGGGGAATACGGTGCCAATTCCGACCAGGGCGATACTGGCCTGTTGACCCAGGGTCAACACCTGTTGGATGGCCGGTTCGCGCAGCAGGTTGCCGCGTACATGGGCGTTTTTGACCACCAGTGGCGATTGCAGATACAGGTATCTTCCGCCCAACCGGCTGGCCATCAGGCGCGCCAGTTCTGCCCCGTCCACATACGGGTTTGAGGTGCCGGTTACGCCCATCACCTGCACCACGGTGGCATCGAGATGCTGGTTCTTGTTCAGTGCGCGCACCGTTTCATACACCGCGGTGCCGCTGGCAACCGCGACAATCATGTGCGGCTCAAGTTCCTGTTCCATATAGCGCGCGGCCAACATGCCCAGGCCACCCAGCATTTCAGTGTAACTGGCCTCGCCACGCTGCAAAACGCGCGCCGCGTTCAACCCAAACTGGTCCACCAGTGCGTGTTCCAACTGGGTCACCTGTTGCCAGGGGTAGCGGATGTTGATTTCAACCACACCCTCTTCCTGGGCTTCTTTGAGCAACCGCGAAATGGCCGATCGGGAAAAATTCAATTGCCCGGCAATGACCTCCTGGGTCAATCCATCGTGATAATACATGCGGGCAACTTTTGCCATTAACCAACGCCGATCTTCTGCCATTTGCGGAACCCTTTCAGTTGTAAGGATTTATTTACGATAGTCTTTTAGAGGGGTGTTGCGGGCCCCTGGAAGTTCAAGATGATTGCGCAAAACTTCTCCTTTACGCAGGGCGTCCATCCAATCGGGGCCCAGGCGCATAAGGAGTTTCATATGCTGTGGGGTGGCCGTCTGGACCCAGGTGTTCCAGCGGTTGGGAACGATGTATTTCTTTTGAGCAAATAACTCGAGCCATTGCGGCTCAAAGGCCTGCCATAACGCATCGCCCGAAAGCTGCGGCATGGCATTGCTGAACTGGACAGCCAGATGGACTGTGCGGGTGCGGATATCGCGCAGTTGCAGCGATGCCGCGGTCATGACAAATGCCCAGACCAGGAAAATAATATTGATTAAAGTCTGGTGTTCAAAATAAAAATCTAACGTTGCGCGTCCCCAGGGGCCTAACATTGTTTCGATCATCATGCGGATCATACTTCTCTGCCTTCCTATCCGGGTGCTGCCAGGGGTGACAGCACCCGGATAATGGATTATAAGTCTTGCAAGTGCTTATATCTTAAGGACTAGTCCTCGATATCAGCAACCATGGCTTTGACATCTGAACGACGGATGATGACGCCGAAGATCACAGCGAAGAGAGCAGCTACGACCAGACCCACGATAACCATACCACTCACACCATTGGTCAAGAAGGTGAGGAAGGGTAAGGCCAGCAGGTAGGCGGTGAGATGCGAGCCAGCGTCGAGGGCCGAGATCTGAATGGCGCCCTGCGGGATGGCGAAGTTCACATCCTGAGCCATCTGGGTAACATAGGGGGCCAGGTTGGTGCCGATGATGAGAATGAAGGTGAGGAACACACTGCCATTGATCACGCCGCGGAAGATGTTACCGCGTGACCAGCCAACTGCCCAGATGGCGAAGAAGGGCAGCACAGCCAGGTCGGCGAAGGGCAGCATACGGTTGACGCCCAGCAGGTTGAGCAGCAGCGCCAGGCCGAGGGCCAGGGGAACCATCAACAAACCGGTGGCGATGGCAGCGGGGTGGCCGATGGCAACAGCGGCATCGAGGCCGATGTAGATTTCACGGCCGGGGAAGCGGCGGGTGATGAAATCGCGGGCAGCATCAGAGAGCGGCAGTAAGCCTTCCATGAGGATGCGTACCATGCGGGGCAGAACCATCATAACCGCGCCCATGCTGATGGCGGTATTGAGGATTTTGGCCAATGCGCCACCGAAATCGGTGCTGAGCTGAGGACCAAAACCGAGCAGTGCGATGAGCAGACCCAGAATGGCGCCAACCACCAGTGATTCACCCAGAACGCCAAAGCGCTGCTGAATGTAGGCCGGTTCGGCGCGGATTTTGTTGATGCCGGGGATGCGGTCGATCAGTTTGTCCACCAGGTAGCTGACCCAGGCCCAACCAACGGTCTCGAAATGGGGCAGAGACACGCCGGGCAGTTCAAAGTACTTCTGCACAATCGGGGCGGTCCAGTCGGCAAACTTGAAGGTAATTGCGGCCGAGAGCAAACCGATGACAATCGAGAGCGCCAGGGCGCCCGTGGGGCCCAGCGCGTCGCGCATGGCAACGTTGACGAAGGCGGCGGTGAAGATGAAGTGCCAGTAGTTCCACATATCGATGTCAGCCGTCTTGGTCCAGTTAAGGGCCAGCATGGCGATGTTCATCAGGATGCCGAGCACGAAGATCCAGGGGACGACAGCGGAGGTGCCGAAGGAAATTGCGGCAGCAACCGGCCAACCCACATCCATGACATCCAGCTTAACGCCCAGGTTCTGCACCATGGCTTCGGTTGCCGGGGCCAGGGTGTTGACCAACAAACCCACCACCAGGTTGATGGCGATAAAGCCCACGCCAATGGTCAGCGCAGAGCGGAAGGATTTGCTTGCCTTTGCGCCGAGGATCAGCGAAAGAACAAACACGATGATCGGCATCATGACCGAGGGGCCAAGCCCAAGAATGTAATTGATGACGTTCAAAACCATGTTGATACTCCTTAAAGATGGGTGAATTGAACTACGAACTACAATGAACAGATTGGGTGGAGCAAGAGTTAGTGATAAGAACGCACTGAAGAAACCCGGACACCTCCTTTCGAGTCCAGTCTTGCGCAATTGTGGGTGCACATGCCGGTTTTAGCGATGAATTGAAAATGCTGCGCGGCTAATCGGCGCAGCCGGATAAAGGAATGATTACTGTGTTGAGAGCGCGCGCAGCGTCTCTACGATTTTTAGAACGGTTTCTTCCTCGCCAATGCCGGTCAGGAAGGGAATGCCTTTGAATACGGGGACGCCAAGATCTTTGCGTACCGGCGTGGTTGCCACGATGATATGCGGGCGGAAGGTTTCAACCTTGGCCGGAGATTCCATCGAATGGCACTGGGAAGTTACGATGTTAAACCCGTGTCGCTTCAAAGCCTCGGTTACCTTTTCGGTTGCCACGGTAGCGGTGGCGATGCCTGTTCCACAAACAATCAAGATACGGTACTGTCCAGCCATTAGTCCTCCAGGTATGCATTAATTGAGCAGGCGCAAATACATTGTCTCCGCCTGTAAACCCCGTGGGTCGCAGTGATGTTAAATTGGAATTTTATAATGAGGATTTTCGAGTTATTGATTGTGCTTACTATACAATGGTGTGTACTATTTTTCAATCATCTTTTGGACGTTTGACCACTAACTTGCACATATGTGCATAAAAAATGAATGGATGTGCATGGCCGTTGCGCAAATTCTCATTTCGGGTGACATATTCTCAAATTCTGGTTTTGGCCCGGTATAATCAGCGAGTGTTTATACCCATTGTAAGGTGACAATAAATATGAAGCTGGTTGTTGCGTTTGATGTCGATGGAACCCTGGTCAACGGCGATGGAAAAATTCACCCGGCAGATCGCGCGCTGCTGCGCAACCCGCCGGCAGATGTTTTATTTGTGCCGAATACGGGCCGCCCGATTCGTTCAATGCACCTGTTGTTTGGCGCCAATCAAATCTGGCCCGGCCAGCCCATTCCGCTGCCCATGGCGCTGCAAAATGGCTCGGTGCTCTACCAACCGGGCGAAAAAGTGCTGTTTGAAGCCGGGTTTGAACCGTCTGTGCAGGCACGGCTGGTGGCTGTGGCGCATGAATTGACCTCATTGACCTATAACTTTTTCACCCGCGATGAGATCTTCACCCTCTGGCTGACCGATTTTGCCGCCCAGCTCTTAAAACGTTTTGGGCTGGAGGGCCGCCCGTTTGATGAAAACAGCCCTTTGCAGCATTTCACCAAACTCACTGCCGATTGTACCGACCCGGCAACGTTGCAGGCCTTTGCCGCCGCAACGGCAGATCTGGATGTGGAGCATTCGGTGAATATTGGGCTGGTGCACGAGATTAACCCGCCGGGGGTGAATAAGGGCAGCGGTCTGCAGATGCTTTTGACCCGCCTGGGTGTGCACCCCGAGCTGGTTCTGGCCGCTGGAGATTCGGGCAATGACCTGCGCATTTTTGAACAGGCTGACTTGAGTTTTGCCCCGCTGACCAGCGCCGAAAGTATGCGCCAAAAAGCCGATCATGTGATTGATGTGGAACGGGAGGGGCTGTTTACGCCGATGCTGGCGCGGGTGATGTAGACCGGGTTTGGGATAATCGGATAAATTTTGTATAATATCTTCAACGAGGCATTCATTGCCTGAATCAATTGGTCGGGAGGTAAGCATGGCCGAGTTGAAGACCCAGCGAAATGATCACAGCGTGGAAGTATTTCTTAACACGCTGGCTGATGAGCAGAAGCGCGCCGATTCATTTGCTTTGTTGAAGATGATGAAAGAGATCACCGGGCGCGAAGCCGAAATGTGGGGGGATAGCATTGTTGGCTTTGGCCGGGTGCACTATAAATATGAAAGCGGGCGCGAGGGCTACTGGTTTGCAGTCGGCTTTTCACCGCGCAAGCAGAACCTTACCCTGTATATTGTGATGGGTTTTGTCCGGCATGAGCAACTGTTAGCCCGGTTGGGCAAACATAAACTCGGCAAGTCGTGTCTTTATATCCAAAAATTGTCTGATATCGATCAGAATATTTTGCGAGAGATGATCACCTTATCGGTGGCCGAATTGGATGTGGCGGCACACTGAAATGAATTTGCCAGACGGGAGGAAGCATGGCGAACCTGAGTCAGGCTGTTGAGACGCAACTAAAGAATATTGAGACAAAGACCGGCCAGACGCGCGCTGAATTGCGTTTGTTTATTCAGCAGAGCGGTCTAACCCGGCACGGTGAAATTCGCACCCTGGTGATGAATTCGCTGGGGCTGGGCTATGGTGATGCCAACGCTCTGGTGCATTTTGCGCTGCAATCGGATGGTGAACGGGCGGCCGCAGCCGAAGGCCTGGGCCTGGGTGAACTGGTCGATGCGCTGTATTCCGGCGGCAAAGCCGGTTTGCGCCCCATTCACGACCGGCTGATGGCCGCCATTGCGGGTTTTGGCCCGTTTGAGACCCTGCCCAAGAAGGGCTATCTCAGCCTGCGCGGGAAAAAACAGTTTGCCATGCTTGGCCCGGCCACCAACAGCCGGGTGGAGCTGGGGCTGAATGGCAAGGACCTGGGCGCTGACCCGCGGCTGGAGGCCCAACCGGCGGGCGGCATGTGCAATTATGTGGTCAAGATCACTGATCCTGCCCAGGTGGATGAGGCCTTGATCCAGATCATCCGCCGTGCATATGAACAAACCCGGCCCGATTGAGCGGGTCTTGAAGGGGCAATGAAAAAGCAGCGCCGGTTATAAGCCCGCAGCCTGGCGGGGCGGCTGAATGGGTGCGGCAGAGAAATAAAAGCGAGAGCGGATGTGTTACCCCGCTCTCGCTTTGTGTGCGAAAGAAATTGAAACTAGTCGGCGTTCATTGCCGGAGCGTCGGCTTTGACGGTTTTAGCCGTCTCGGCGGTGGGCTGGGGCGATTTGAGCACAGCCATCAGCACAGCGGCAACCACCAGCATGGCGGCGGCCAGCAGATAAGCGTTGTTGAAGCTGCCGGTGGCATCTTTGATGGCGCCAGCCAACTGGGAGAGCATGAAACCACCCAGACCCCAGGCGGTGTAAACGATGCCATAGTTCATGGCAAAGTTCTTGAGGCCGTAGTAGTCTTTGGTCATGGCGGGGAAGACGGCCAGGTTGGCGCCGTAGTTCGCGCCGATCAGGGCAACGAGTGCCATGAGCACGGGCACGGTGGCCAGCGCGCTATCCTGAACGACAAAGGACAGACCGTAAATGAGGGCAGCCTGGAAGACAAAGGCGATCAGCAGCACGTTTTTGCGGCCAATTTTATCGGATAACACGCCGTAGAGTACGCGTCCGCCGCCGTTGCCCAGCGCCAGCGCTGAAACAGCCACTGCGCTCACAGCCGCCAGGCCGATCTGTTCTTTAACAATGGAGGCCAGGTTGCCGATGACCATCAGGCCAGCGCCCGAACCAAAGGCAAAGGTGATCCACAGCAGGTAGAACTGCCAGGTTTTGACGGTTTCGCCGGGGGTGAAATCTTGCTTTTTCACGGCCGTGGTGGTTTTGGCCGGGACTGAACCCGCGGGAACAAAACCGGTGGGGGGGAACTGGAGCAGTTGCGCAAAGGCAACCACCACCACGAGCATCCCAATGCCCAGGTAGAGCATGGTGGTCTGCAGGCCGATGGAGGCGATCAGGGTGCGCGCCAGCGGGGCTACCCAGGCGCTGCCCATGCCGAAGCCGGCCACAACGATGCCCGAGATCAAACCGGTTTTTGAAGCGGGGAACCACTTTAAGGCGGTGGGGCTGGCAGAAGCATAGACAAAGCCAATGCCCGAGCCGAGCAGCACGCCAAAGGCCAGGGTGTAAACCCAGGGCGAGGTGGACATGCTGGAGATGATGACACCCAGACCGGCCAACACACCACCGGCGCTAACCACAACACGCGGGCCATATTTGCTTAAAAGACGGGCGCCGACCAGGGTCATGAGAGAGAAAACCACACAGGCTACCGAGTAGGGCAGTGATTTTTGCGAATCGGCCCAGCCCCATTCGGCCGGGATATTGGCTTTAATGACGCTCCATGCATAAAGAACGCCCAGGGCCAGCAAAGCGCATGTGCCCGCAACGGTAACAAGCCAACCTTTGTTTGCAACTGCGCTTTTGTTTTCTGTATTCGTGCTCATATTGGGTAATAATTTCCTTTCAAGAAGAGTGAATGAAAAATACGAACGTAAAATCTCCACCGCTGCCAGTGACAATGTAAAAACCGTTGACGACAGGGTGTTTGCTGAACAATATGATTGTCAGACAAACTAACAGATATTTGGATTATACGGTTTGTCAGACAATTGTCAATAGAATATAAAGAAATCTTAACGAAAATAATATCCCCTTTTTTTGCCGTCGTTTCATGCAGGATTGGGGTCGTTAATCACCTGCTTGAACGATAAAGAATACCTGACAACCCGTTTTGCGGTGGTAAAATCAAAACGAAAATTTCTCCCGCCGCAACCACGGCGACTTGCTCTCCATTCAGGAAGGACACAATGAATACCCTGATCTTTAACTGTGGCTCCTCTTCCCAGGGCTTCAAGGTGTATCAGACCTCCTCCAGCGCCGAAAGCCAGGTGATGATCGCCGGGAAGGCGCGCAATGTCGGCACCCGTACACAGGAAACCCCCTATATCGACTGGGTCTTTGATGCCCGACCCGGTAAAAAAGTGTGTGATCTATCTGACCACCGCCTGGCGGCCCAGGCTATTCTTGGGCTGCTGGCAGAGCTGGATATTGTGATAGATGCAATCGGCCACCGCTTTGTGCATGGCGGGACCTTGTTTGACGGAACCGCCTGTGTAGATGAAGAGACCCTGCCGCGCCTGCGGGCGGTGCTGCCGCTGGCGCCCATTCACAATCCCAATTCATTCAGTGTGATCGAAGTATGCCGCGCCGCGCTGCCCGATATTCCGCAGTATGTTGTGTTTGACACTGCTTTTCACGCCGGGCTGCCGGCTGCTGCGCGCAATTATGCCATTCCGGCTGCGCTGGCAAAGCAGCATGGTTTTTATAAATATGGGTTTCACGGGCTGTCTTATCAATATGTCAGCGCAAAGACGGCCCAATTGCTCGGCCAGCCGCTGGAAGACCTGAAGTTGATTCTGTGCCATCTGGGCACGGGCGGGTCTAGCGCGGCGGCAGTGAAAAACGGCCGTTCGATTGAGACGACGATGGGTTATTCACCCTTGCCCGGTCTGGTGATGTCGACCCGCTGCGGCGACCTGGACCCCGAGATTGTGCTGGAGCTGGTGCGCGCCGGGCACAGTGTGGATGAGGTGAGCCGGATTTTGAACACTCAATCGGGGTTGGTAGGGCTTTCGGGCGTCACGTCCAATCTGGCCGAAATTATTACCGCCGCAGAAGGGGGAGATGAGCCGTGCAGACTGGCTTACGATGTATATGTTCACCGCCTGAAAAGCTATCTGGGCGCATATTTCTGGCTGCTGGATGGCGCCGATGCGATTGTTTTCACCGATGATATCGGGGTCAAATCGTGGAAACTGCGCGAACGGGTGTGCAGCGGGGTGGAGTCGCTGGGAATTGAGCTGGAGCGGGACGCAAACCGGTCGGCGGCCATTGACCAGGCGGTATGGCTGCATACGCCGGCCTCGCGAACACGTTTGCTTTCGCTGCCGACGGATGAAGAATGGGTGATTCTGACTGAGGTGTTGAAATTTGGATAATTTTGCATCCTTGGCTTTGCTGCTGCGTATTAGAGGTGGGTCACGGTAAATTGCAAGTGCAGGCGGCCCAACTTCGATGCAGTTGTTGAGGATGGATCATGAAACGTTTTTTGAAAAATTTATTGCTCGGAATGGGGCTGCTGGCGGTCGGGCTGCTGTTGTATTTTGGCGTGAGAACTCTCATAAACCAGCGGGCGCTGGCCCAGGCGGCAGCACAACCGGTTGTTTCATTAACAGGCCTGGACAGTGTGACCCATCTGGAGATCACCCCATTGTATGAAAACGCCGGCGACAGTCGCCAGTATCAGATTGGCCACGGTGTTTCATATCTGGTTCGGGCTGATGAGACCACCCTGCTGGTGGATTTTGGTTATAACTCCGATGCCTCAGACCCAACGCCGCTGCGCCAGAATATGCGCGCGCTGGGGGTGGATGTGGACCAATTGGATGTCGTTTTTGTTTCTCACCCGCATCCCGACCATCTGGGCAGTACCCGGTGGTGGCTGAAGAACTCATTTGGGATTGATCACGAACAGGTTGACCTGCAAAATGTTTCCGTCTATACTCCTACCCGTCTTTCCTATCCGGGTGTTGTGCCGATCGTTCCGGACCAGCCGGCCATCCTTGCCCGCGGGGTTGCCACAACCGGGGTTTTGTTGTATCCCGAAGTATTTCCAATTTCTTTGTTTTCTGGCAACGGGACTGAACAATCGCTGGTGGTGAATGTGGCCGGACACGGCCTGGTGGTGATCACCAGTTGTGGTCATCCGGGTTTGGAGCGGATCGTGGAACGTGCTGAAACTGCTTTTGGCCTGCCGGTGGTGGGCGTGGTGGGTGGACTGCATTATCAAAACCTGACGGCCGAACAATTGCAGCCCCACCTACAGTTTTTGCAGACGCGGAACCCTGAACTGGTTTCACTTTCGCCGCACGACAGCAGTCAGGCTGTTCTCGACGTTTTTCGTAAGGTGTTTGCCCCGGTGTATCGCGAAATTCAGGTTGGTGAAACCATCGCATACCCAGAAAAATAGACTGAAATGAACCCATC
>CAZQLE010000008.1:0-39975 GCA_964593905.1 uncultured Anaerolineaceae bacterium
GGTTATATTTCATCGTGCAAGAACCCAGCGGGTAGAAGACCGTATCCACCGAATAATTTTTCTGGCTCAAGCGGGTATAGTGCCGGATAAATTCCAGTTCGCTCACTTCCGGCAGCTTAACCTCATCGCGCACATAGCCCGCGGGCAGCGAAGCCTGAGGCACATCCAGTTCAGGAAGTGTATAAGCGCTGCGCCCGGGGGAGGAAAGCTCAAAAATCAAAGGTTCAGGTTCCAACCACATTACGCACGCTCCTCAATTTTTTTCAGCCCGCTGACCAGGCGGTCAATTTGTTCGCGGGTATTCATTTCGGTCACGCATACCAGCATCTGGTTCTTCGCCTGCAGATAGTCGCGCTGCAAATCATAGCCGCCAATAACGCCGTCTTGCAGCAGCATCTGGTTCACTTCGGCCACCGGGCGCGGACATTCAACCACAAATTCATTGAAGAACGGGTCGGCAGTCAGCACCTTATAGCCCTTCAACTGTGCGATCTGAGCCGCAGCAAAATGAGCCTTGTGGTAACACTGTTCGGCCACGGCGCGCAGCCCCTGTTTGCCCATGTACGAAAGATACATGGCAGCGGTTAAAGCCACCAGGCTTTCGTTGGAGCAAATGTTGCTGGTCGCTTTTTCGCGGCGAATGTGCTGTTCGCGGGTGCTCAGGGTGAGCACAAAACCGCCCTTGCCTTCCACGTCCACCGTGCGGCCGATCAAACGGCCGGGCATCTTGCGCATCAAGCCTTCACGGGCCGCAAAGATCCCCAGGTAGGGGCCGCCAAAATTCAGCGCCGAACCCAGTGGCTGCCCTTCGGCCACCACAATATCAGCGCCGTATTCACCCGGAGGGGTGAGCAGACCCAGGCTGATGACCGGGTTGGCCACCACCACCAGCAAAGCGCCGGCAGCGTGCACCGCTTCGGCCAGGCCGTTAACATCCAGCAAACCGCCAAAGAAGGTGGGGTTCTGCACAACCAGGCAGGCCGTATCGCGGTCGAGCTGCGCCTTAAGCTGCTCCAGGCTGGTGGTCCAATCTTCATCACCGGTCACCGTCACCTGATCGCCAGGCAAATAGGTGCGCAGGGTCTGGCGATACTGCGGGTTGAGCGACGGGCTGACCAGAATCTTGCGTCGTTTGCCGTTCGAAACGTTCACCGCCATAATGGCTGCTTCGGCGCAGGCCGTCGCACCGTCATAATGGCTGGCGTTCACAACATCCATCGCGGTCAATTCAGCCGTCAGGCTCTGATATTCAAAAATGGCTTGCAGCGTCCCCTGGCTAACCTCGGGTTGATAGGGCGTGTAAGCGGTCAAAAACTCACCCCGGCCGGTCAGATAAGGGATCACGCTGGGCACAAAATGGTTGTAAGCACCGGCGCCCAAAAAGATCGCGTTGCGGTCTGCTGCGCGGTTCTGGGCAGCCAGGGCGTTCAACTCGGCCAGCACTTCCATTTCTGAAACAGGTTTGGGCAAATTGAGGGTCGGGAAACGATGCTGCGCAGGGATATCGGCAAAGAGCGCTTCCACGCTTTTAACCCCGATCGCCTCCAGCATCTCCAGCCGGTCGCTTTCGGTGTTGGGTAAGAAAGGCATGGTTATTCTCCCAACAACTGAGTATAGGCTTCCGGGGTCAACAACGCATCCCATTCGGCCAGATCGGCGGGTTTCAGTTTCAAAATCCAGCCATCCTGATAGGGCGAGCTGTTCATCAGTTCGGGGCTGCCAGTCAGAGCCTCGTTCACTTCCACCACCTCACCGCTCACCGGAATAATCAGGTCAGAGGCGGCCTTAACCGATTCAACAACGCCCACGGCGTCACCCTGTTTGACCGCATCGCCAACATCGGGCAGGTCAACATAAACAATATCCGAGAGTTCCGCCTGCGCATGATCGGTAATGCCATAAACAAACAAAGCACCTTCTTTGCGCACCCATTCGTGGGTTTTTGAATAACGAGCCTGTGCATCAATCGTCATGATTCTATCCCTCAACACAAAAAAAATGAGGTCGCCGAGATCTGCTGTGTGTTTTCCCACATTTGGGGGTGTAACCGGGTGTTGACCCGTTCACACCCCCAAATTTAAGATATGCCACAGAAAACACCGGCGACCGAAAAAAATTACCGCCGGTAGGCCGGAACATAGAAGGGCTTTTTAACAACCTTCGCCTTCACAGCCTTATCGCGGATGATGATATCCAGTTCGGTATCGCGGGCCGAAGCGCTGCGATCAACCAGCGCCATGCCCAGATATTTCTTGGTGGTGGGCGAGAACATACCCGAGGTCACAAAACCGACCACGGTGTCGCCAACCTTCACGGTGTAGTGTTCGCGGGCCACGCCCTTGTCCACCATCTCAAAGCCCACCAGAACACGCCCCGATTTTTCCAGCTTCTGCTTCAACAGCGCGTCGCGGCCCACAAATTCTTTGGTCAGGCTCAAAGCGAAGTTCAGGCCGGCTTCCACCGGGCTGATCGCAGCGCTGATCTCATGCCCATACAGCGGCATGCAGGCTTCAAAGCGCAGGCTGTCACGCGCGGCCAGGCCAATGGCTTTCACGCCGTCGGCTGCGCCCGCTTCCAGAATGCCTTCCCAGACCTTCACGGCCTGTTCGATGGGGAAAAACAGCTCAAAACCGTCTTCACCGGTATAGCCGGTGCGGCCCAGCAGCACGGGTACGCCAAACAGCTTCGTCTGGCAGGCGGTAAAACGCACCACCTGGGTCAGGTCGGCTTCGGCCACCCGATCGAGAATTTCGACCGCTTTAGGACCCTGGAAAGCCACCATGTAGGTTTCGTCAGAGATATCTTTTACAGTGACGTTGTAACCCGCAGCATGTGCGCTCACCCAGGCCACGTCTTTATCGCGGTTCGAGGCGTTGATCGCCAGGAAGAAATAGGGCGCCCCGCCAGCGTTCGGGTCGGGGAGCTTGTAAACAAAGAGATCGTCCACGCAGGTTCCGTCGGCAAAGCAGAAGATGGCGTAGTGTGCATCCAGCATCTTCATTTGCTTTACATCGTAGCTGACCATCTGATTCACAAATGCTTCAGCATCGGGACCGCGGACTTCCATCTGACCCATGTGGTCAATATCAAACAAACCGGCAACGGTGCGGGTTGTTTCGTGTTCATTTAATGGACCAGAAGGATACTGAACCGGCATTTCCCACCCGGCGAACGGCACCATGCGCCCCCCGTGGCTGACATGCCAGCCATACAATGCGGTTCGTTTTAAAGTTTCAGCCATGTCAAAGATTCCTCTCCTCTAGAGATTAAGATACAGTGGGGTTGGTGAACAGCAAGGGTCTCTAACTCAACCAGCCATTGCAACACAACCCCACCGCTCATCTCTAGTTTACACCCAGCGGGTGTGTTTTAATCCTGTACGATCCAGGTGCCGGTTTCACCCTTCAGGGCGCGGCCAATGTTTTCGGGGTTGGTGATCAGGGCTTCTTTGCCGCCCGATTCAAGGAACCAGACAATGGCCTGGATCTTGGGTGCCATGGAACCCTTGGCAAAGTGCGAGCCTTCGCTCAGGTATTTCTTGGCTTCTGAGAGGGTCATGCGGTCAACCCACTTCTGATCGGGCTTGCCGTAATTGAGGGCAACTTTTTCGACCGCGGTGGAGATGAGCAGCAGATCGGCATTGATCAGCCGTGCCAGCAGGCTGCTGGCGAAATCTTTGTCGATCACTGCCGCCACGCCTTCGTAGACGCCCGGCTGGGTCTCGATCACGGGGATACCGCCGCCGCCCACAGTGACGACAACCACACCCGCATCGATCAGCGTGCGCACCGACTGGAGCTCAACCACTTTCTGCGGGATCGGAGAAGCAACCACCCGCCGCCAACCGCGGCCGGCGTCTTCCACCACACTCCAACCCAGGTCGGTCGCGCGGCGTTTGGCTTCGGCTTCGTCCATAAAGCTGCCGATCGGTTTTGAGGGTTTGCTGAAAGCGGGGTCGTTTTTGTCAACCATCACCTGGGTGATGACCGTGGCAGCCTGCTTGTCCAGCCCGCGTTTGGCAAATTCGGCCTGCAGGTTCTGCTGCAGCGAATAGCCGATCGCGCCCTGGCTGTCGGCGCCGCAAACATCCAACGGCACTTCGTGCATACCTTCGACTTTGCTGGCAATTTCGGAACGGCGCAGAATGAAACCAACCTGCGGACCATTGCCATGCCCAATTGCCACGTCCCAACCGGCTTCGATCATATCGGCGATATGATGGCAGCTTTCTTTCGCCGCCAGGTACTGATCTTCAACCGACTGGTGCTTGGCATCTTTGATCAAAGAATTGCCGCCAATTGCGACAACTGCAACTTTTTTCGACATAACTTAATCCTCCAAATATTTTGCGGTGCTCTCATCTTTCAAAGCAAGAGCCCCATTTTTAATAAAAAACCGGATACAAACAGTCTTTCAGCCACCAACGGGGAGGGTCAAATTGCCCTCCCCGTTTGCAAGGAGGCAGAAACACTATGGAGATTACTTATCAAAACGGCCAAACGGCAGACGCTTGAGATACCACGATTTTTCACCGGTCATGATGAATTTCGCCATATCACGGCCAATGGTCGGGGCTTCGATCACGCCATTACCGCCGGCGCCAACCGCAACCATGTAGCCTTCCACCGGGGTATCGCCCAGAATCGGCAGGAAATCGGGCGGTTCGGCCCGGTAGCCCACCCACTCATTAACCAGTGAAGACTCGAGCAGCCGGGGGTAGGTTTCCATCAACTGTTCGGTCAGGAAATCCCAAAAATAGGCATCGGTACCACCGGTCATCGGCAGTTGATCGGGGTCCCAGATACCAGCGTGCTGCGGGTCATTCAGGTCCATGGTCAAATGCGCTTTGCAAACAAAGATTGCGTCTTTGTCTTTGCGGGCATAGTATTTGGGGTACTTCAGCACCGGGAAGGGATAACCCAGACCCTGGGTGGGGTGAAGGATGAAGACCTCAGCTTTGGTGTGGTAGATGGGCAGTTCCAGACCGACCTTGCGGCTGGTATAGCGCGTCCACGGGCCAGAGGCATCCACAACGACATCAAAGTCGAAATGGCCCTTGCTGGTTTCGAGACCCGTCACACGGCCGCCCGTCATGGTAACATCTTCCACTTTGGTGCCGGTATAAACCGTCACGCCGTGTTCGCGGGCGTAGCGGATCATGGTGTTGGTAGCCATCGTTGCATCAAAGAAACCATCATCCGGGCAATAACCGGCGCCGAGCACGTTATCCAGGTTGAGATCGGGGATGATCTTGTGGATCTTGGCGGGATCGCGCCAGTATTCGGCCTGATAGCCAGAGGCCAGGGTTAGATCGACAGCCTGCAAGACGTAATTTTCATATTCGTCGTAGGGGCAAACCGTCAGGGTGCCGGTCTTTTCAAACCCGGCCGAACCCGGCCAACGGGCTTCGAGGCTCTTGTAGAACTCAAAGCCAAACAAACGCACTGACCAGAACTCGTGCTTTACCGAGTCATCGATCAGGCAGTGGGTACCAGCGGATTTGGCCGTCGTGCCGGAACCAATCGTGTTCTTTTCGAACACGGTCACTTCAGCTTCCGGATCTTCGCTGAGGTAATATGCGATCGCTGCGCCAATGACACCGCCCCCGATAATACCGATCTTCTTTTTCATGTTTCAGCTCCCTTTCAAAAAATTTGGCAACTTTGAAATAATTAACGCGTTGAAATTCAAAAACAATCTGCAACTCAGACCAGTGGGGGGTAAAGCCCGAATTTTGGGTGTTTGTGGGTGTAGAAACACCCAAAATTCGGAACTTTCTCCCGCATAGCCGAGCAGTTACAAAAACCTTATGGCAGCCAGACCGGGCGAACGCCGCGTGCTTTGATGCGCTCGATCAGGGTCGGGACGAACTCATATAAATCTGCCACCACGCCGTAATCAGCATCCAGAAATACGCCGGCATTTTCGTCGCTGTTCACCGCCACGGTCACGCGAGAATCGCGTACCCCGACGATGTGCTGCACAGCGCCCGAGATGCCAATCAAAAAGCACACTTCGGGCGACACTTTCTTGCCCGAAAGGCCCAGCCATTCAGGGAACCAGTCGCGGTCCGAAGCCAGCGGACGGGTGCAGGTTTCCATGCCATCCACCAGACTGGTCAGCCCGTGGATCATCTCCAGGTCTTCGCGCTGTTTCACGCCCTGACCCAGGTCTACGATGGCCTTGGCTTCTTCAATGCGCGCGTTGCTGCCCGCTTTGGGCTTCACCGCCGTCACCTGCATTTTGGCCGCCGGCAGCGCGGCCGCCACGGCCTGCACCGCCGGGGTGCCTGCGGCAGCCGCAACCGGCTTGAAGGCACCCGCAACACAAGATAACACCGTCATCATTGGTTTAAACTGGTATTTTGCTTCACCCAGACCGGTATACAACACACAGTGCGCGGTAACATTCTGACCGCCTTCAACTTCAAAACCAACCACACCCGAGGCATAAGCTGCATCGCAGCGTTCTGCCACACGCGGGGCTACTTCCATGCCAAACTTGGTGCCGCCCACCAGAACCAGGGCAGGCGAAATCTGCTGGCAAAGAGCGGTTAAACCGGCTACGCAGCTTTCGGGGTTCAGCGCAAGCTGCGCATCACCAAAGGTATAAACCAGATCGGCTCCGCTATAGACGCCGTTCTCGCTCACTGCGGCCACGGCCACCTTCCAACCCAGGGCATCCGCCGTCTGACGGGCCTTGTTAATCAGCTCGGCCAGCAGCGATGGCTGTTCACAGGCAACCAGGATCAAATTTTCAGCCATTATGCACCTCCCTTGAAGACATTGTCTTTCACCAGCAGATCGATCACCCGGTCTGCCATTTCGGCAGCCGGAAGGCCCTTGAAGATTTGCTGTTTGCGGTGCACCACAATTCCGGTCTGCTCGGCCTTCATCACAAACGAAGCGCCATTCAGAGCATCCAGCGCCAGGCCCAGATCACCTTCCACCGACCAGACATTAACCGGCTTCTTTTTAGCTTTCAGCGCATCCATCAACGTGGTGCGCCGCGGCGGAAAGGCCTCTTCGGCCACGCTGACCACGGCCGGCAGCGTTACGCTGACGGTCTGGAGCATATCATCCAGGTCGCGGTCGGCTTGCAGTGTGGTTCCATCCACGCTCATCTGGCGGGCATACGAAACCAGCGGCATCCCCAGGCGTTCTGCCAGGCGCGGGCCGGTCTGATAGCTGTAACCGTCATCGCTGGCAAACCCGCACAGAATCAAATCCCAGTCGCCCATCTTTTGAATGGCCGTTTCCAGAATTTTGGCCGCGGTGCGGCCATCTGCCTGGCCGTTGAATGGGTCTTCCACCAACACAACCTCATCCACGCCCATTGCCAGAATGTCTTTAAAGTTTTCGCGCGCCACGATCGGGCCCAGACACAGCGCCTTAATCGCCCCGCCCACGCTCTCACGCAGCCGAACGGCCGCCTCAACAGCGTTTTTATCGATGTTGCCAATTTTTTCCGGCACACCGCTCAGCCTCAGCTCATGCGACGCCGAATCCACCTTGACTTCGGTGACATCCAACGAATATTTCGTCAGTACCAGGATGTTCACTATTTTCCTCCTGCTTCGTGTGGTTTATCCATATCGGAAGAGAATACCAAAACCGCCCTGCGGGTTGCGCCAGGTGATTCCACCGCTGCCGCCCATATCGCAGGCAATCTGGCAGGTCCCGCATTCCAGACAATTTTCATAGCGCACAGCCACCCGCTCTTCCACCCAGGTATAAACCTGGGCCGGGCAAACGGTGAGGCAGGGCTTTTTTACACACACCTGGCAGCGGGTTGCATCAACAGTGATGTGGGCAAATTCTTCATCAATCTCGTACTTATCCAGTCCGAGACGAGCATCCAGAGTTAAGGTTTGGGGGCTCATAACACCATCCCTCGTGAAATTTGCAGCATATCTTTCAACATCATCAGCATCGTAAGATCTTCTGCGGCCATCTCCTGCCGCAGAGCGCCCAGGGCTTTCTTGCCCGGCGCAGCCGTGGGGCTGAAAAGCTGTTCCAGAACATTCACCGCCAGATTGGGATACTGCTCAAAGAGCCGGTGGTTCTCCAACAACGGGTAAGCATCTTTAAAGGTCTTCCAATCCTGATACGCAGCGGTCTGTTGCAGCAGGGTCATATACTCAGCCAGATCGGCGGCCAGGTAAGAACCCTTCTTGCTGGCAGAAATGATGGCTTTTGCGGCCGCTTCGGCCGAAACCATCGCCAGGTCCATCCCGCGCAGGGTGACCACGTTGTTAAGCAAGAACCGCGCAGCGCTGCCGATGACCACATAGCCATCGCCGTACCATTGAATGGGCAGGTGGAAACCACCGCGGTGCACCGTCTGGGCCGAATATTCGACCACTTCTCCGCCTTCCACCATCCGCGCCACGGTCGGATGCGCCTTAAAGGTATCCAACACCTGATGCGGTTGAAGCTTGCTGTCATACAGCGAGTCGATCTTTACCACCACACCCAGCGAAAGCGAGGCCTTGTTGGTATAAATGAACCCGCCGCCCTCAATGCCGTTGGTCTGGCCTACCAGGGTATAGGCTGCCCCGGTGGTCTCAGTGCATTGAAAACGCTCCTGAATCGTGCGCTCGGGCAGGGCAATCACTTCCTTAACCCCCAGCGAAACATCGTGCGGGTGATATTCCTGCCGCAAACCGGCCTGCTTGAGCAGCAAAGAACGGGTGCCTTCGGCAATGACGACCACATCGGCATAAATTTCATCCGGCCCGGCCTGAATACCCACCACCCGGCCGCCTTCCATCTTCAGTGCGTCCACGGTCACGCCGGTAATCAGGGCTGCGCCGGCTTCTTCGGCCTGCTGCGCCAGCCACGGATCAAACTTGGCCCGCAAAACGCTGAAGGCGTTATAAGGCGGTTCGCCGCCGGCCTTGCTGCGAAAATCCAACGCTGCCGATCCCTGGTCGCCCAGCATCACCACCTGGTGGCTGGTGATCGCGCGTTCCACCGGTGCGGTTTTCCAAAATTCAGGGTAGAGGTCGACCACCGGTTTGGAATAGATCAGCCCGCCAGAGACGTTCTTTCCGCCCGGGGCCTGACCGCGCTCGATGATCACCACATTCAAGCCGGCGCGGGCCAGCAGCATCCCGGCTGTAGCGCCAGCAGGTCCAGCTCCCACCACGATCACATCAAACTTTTCCATAGATATAAAACCTTTTTTGGGTTCTTTCGCTTTTAGCGAGAAGGGTCTCCGGATTTGGGGTGTATGTATCGGCAAAGCCCACGCACACACCCCAAACCTGGGTATTACATTGTTCAAACAGTAAAGTTTTTTGAAAATGGCGGGGCGGCTCATTCACACCCTGGGTGTCTACCAATAATCAGGTGATGACCCTGAGCCGCCCCAAGAAAAGCCATAAAAGGCTTTTTTCAACCGAATAAACTTATTCCGCTAGCAAGATCTTACGGGATGATGCAGGCCATGACGCCCTTCTGAGCGTGCAGGCGGTTCTCTGCTTCATCGTAGGTCGTCAGACCCCATTTGCCATCCAACACTGCGTCGCTAACTTCAGCGCCGCGTTCGCAGGGCAGGCAGTGCATGTATTTGGCTTCTTTCTTCGCCAGGTTCATGCGTTTCTCGTCTGCGATCCAGCCCTTGTATTTGCTGAACAGGCTCACCATCGCATCCAATTCGGGCTTCTCGGTCACTGGAGGCAGCAGATCGAGCGCCACATAGTTCTTGGCGTACACGACATCCGCATTTTCGCAGGCATCTTCCATTTTGTCAGACACGCTGTAAGAACCGCCGTAGCGTTCCACATTGGCTTTGACCGCTGCTTCAACTTCGGGGTCGATGCGCATTTCGGGCGGGCGAGAGAAGACGATGTCGGCGCCGAACAGGCTGGCGACGTACATGAAGTCATGATGCGGGGCGATGGGTTTCTTCGGGCTTGAACCCCAGGTCCAGGTCACACCCACTTTGCGGCCGGTGAAATCTTTGCCAAACATTTCGCGCAGGGTCATCAGGTCAGCCATACCCTGGCAGGGGTGGTCTTTGTTGTCTTCCATGTTGATGACAGGAATATCAGACCATTTCGCAAATTCGCGGATGATCTTCATGCTTTTGTCATATTCCCAGCCCACTTTGTCACCCAGAATGCGGATGGCCAGTGCATCACCCATGCGAGACAGCACACGGGCCATATCAGAAATACGCTCTGAGCCATAACCCACATCTTCGCCTTCCAGGGTCGGCAGACGTACCGCATCGGGCTGCAAGAAGTGAGCGTGACCGCCCAACTGGAAGATGCCAGCCTCAAAGCTGTTGCGGGTGCGCAATGAAGCATTGAAGAACATCATGAACAGGGTGCGCAGGGGCAGAAGATCATCATGCCGGCGGCGCATCGTGTAATCGGCCTTTAAATTCAGGCCAACTTCGATCATGGTGTCGATTTCTTCGCGGGTGAAATCGCGCAGGGTAATAAAATCTCGTCCTTTTAATCCTTCTGTAACCATTGTTCCTCCTACTGAGTTTTTCTTGATTTTAAAATTTGAATACAGTTATTCCGGTGCTTTGAAAAGGTGAATCATTTCCCGGACTGTTTCCTCACGCCAGGATTCCTTATGGTCTTCGCGCAGCCGGCGGCGCAGGGCAAGCATTTCTTCATCGATCACGCGGGTTGCTTCACGCGGTCGTTCAACCCAGTGCGTCAGTTCTTTAAAAGCTTCGTCATAAAAAACGAAGACCGGAATCGAAAGGTAAAGGCCATCCTTGCGGTATGGCAGGATCAAATCGGGGTGCTGGTCGCGATGAAAAATCCGCAGTTCCCAGCCCGCTTTTTCTGCCAGGGCGGCTGCCGGGGGCAAATAGTAGAGCACATCCCCCGACCAGGGCTCGGCAATTGCCAACATATAGCGCACCTGCTGCAATTCATGCGAAAGCGCCCTGTCAGCAACACTGGCCCGCGCTTCGGCCATCATCTGCGTAAAACGGCTCAGATTCGCACCAAAACCGGCAGAAAATTGCTCCAGCGTCTCACCCTGAAAGAAAAAATCTCGATCCATGCTCAGCCTCCACCAAAAAGTTTGCGCCACTCACGGCCAACTTTTTCCATCAAAGAGAGCTGTGCGGTCCGCCGCATACGGTGCAAATGCGGCATACCCGTTTGCCATTCCAACATCCAGCGGGCGGCAAAATCACCCTGGCTGGTCTCTTCAAACACTTTTTCAATCTCGGCGCGGTCAATCACCCGCGGCCCGGTCATGCGGACTGCAAATTCACAGGTGCGGCTGCTGCGCTCTGAAATATAGCCTTCAATGCCGACCTCATCCATCACATCCACCACCGAACGCAGCGAGCGGATGGCTTTGGCATAGGCAAAGTAGGGCGAGTAACCATTGGCGACCATCACTTCAAACACCGCGCGCATCAGGGCAATCGTCCCGCCATACAGCACCTGTTCTTCAAAGTTGTCGCCTTCGGTCTCAGAGGCAAAATCAACGCCCACCACACCCACGCGGGTGCTGCCAACCGCTTTGGCAATTGCCAGAACAATCTGGTCGGCTTCGCCGGTCACATCCTGCTCCACCGCCACCGCGCCATAAATACCCGAACCCTGCAAAAACTTTTCGCGCACCAGGTGGCCGGGTGAGTTGGGCACAAACAAAACCACATTAACATTTTTCGGCGGCTGAATCGCGCCGTATAACACGTTGAACCCGTGTGCAAAACTGAGTGTGCAGCCCGGCTTAAGGTTGGCATGAATGGATTCGCGATAAACAGCCGGTTGAGCAGGATCGGGCAATAAAACATGGACAATATCGGCTTTACGGACGGCTTCTTCGATCGTATAGACCTCAAAACCATCCTGCTCGGCGCGGTCCCAATCGCTAAACTGCTTGCGCGAACCGGCGCCAACAATCACCTTGATACCGTTATCCCGCATACAAAGCGCCTGCGGGCCGCCCTGAATGCCATAGCCCAGAACGGCAACGGTCTTGCCATTCAAAATATCCAGGCTGACATCCTCATCGCGGTATACCTGATTTTCCATGACCCACTCTCCTTTCAATAAACGGCTACTGTTGCCTTCATCCAAAACCGTTAATCAACAGCCAGACAGCCAAATGGTTTATAGAAACTGGGTGTAATCGCGGTTAACATCTTTGTAGAGCATATAAGCCGATTTTTCCCAGCCGGTGGCATAGAAGAACTGCGGGCAGAACGGCGCCATATAGATGAAGTCATCTTTTTGAACCTCGATCAAATCGTGGTTCAACCAGTACAACCCGCGGCCAGCGACCATATACAGCCCGTGTTCCATCACATGTGCTTCCACAAAGCTGAAATAGGTGCCGGGGTCGAAGACCTGCAGGTTGATCCCCATATCAAAGCCCATTTGCTCGTAGGGGGTGAGATGTTTTTCCATATAAGTGTCGGTCGGGTAGGCCGTCACATCGCTCTCATGCGCCAGAATGGCATCCGGCACAGCGATGCCGGCCACGGTCTCATACTTGCGGCGGATCCACGCAACACGGCTCAGGGCATCGCCCTTGTTGACAAACGAATAAGCCTGATGCGGCGGAAGCCAGCCAAAGCTGCCCGCCACCATTTTTTGCGTCGGGCGGCCGCTGAGGGTGATCTCAACTTCACCTTCCAACACATACAAGAACTGCTCAAGGTTCTCATCGCGCGGCGCAGAAGTGCCACCGTTCGGCTCAACCAGCAGTTCGTGTTCAACAAATTTGGCCCCGTGCTGCGGCGCAGATAACACCTGGGCTAAAACGCCCTCATTGAAACCGGGCAGATGATGTTCAACCCGGTTGGCCCGGGGAAAGATCATATAACTGCCTGGTTTGTTGATGCAGCGGCAGCGAGAAGTAACATCCGCTTCACTGACGATCAATTTCTGTGTCTGTTGCATGGCTCTGCCTCCAAAAAATTCGTTTTCCAGAAATTCCACTGCACCTTCAACGATTCAACCAGCGCAGTGCAAAAAGCGTATAAAAACGCGCCGCTTCCACCAGTTCGTCGAGGGTGACATACTCGTTGGCCGCGTGCGCCAGAGCGGGGTCGCCAGGCCCGAACAAGATAATGGGCATCCCATCTCGGGCGAACCACCGGCCGTCACTGGTCTGCTGATAACCGGTAATCAGACGTTCTTGACCGGTGCAATCGCGCAGCGCCTGACAGGCCAACTGCACCAGGGGATCTTCGGGTGAAGTGTCGATGTTTGCGGCAACTTCACCGGTCGAAATCAGATCATAGCGGAGCGGCTCAACTTCCCCATTAAACCGCTCCAGCGATCTGCGAATTTGCTCCACAGCCGCCTCGCGTGTTTCACCGGGCAGCAGCCGCCGGTCCATCTCAATCTTGCACATCTCCGGCACGATACTCCACTGGATGCCGCCCCCGATCTTACCAATATTGAGCGTTGCCGCCGGTAAGTAGGGGTGCCCTGGTTTCGACAACTCGGGGAACAAGTCTTTCTCGAACCAGTTCAACACCTGCGCAGCTTTCAGCACTGCATTCTCACCCGCCCACGGCATAGCCCCGTGAGCGCTCTTGCCATAAATAATCAGATCAATTCCGCAGGCCACCCGTTCGGCCACCGCAACCTGGTTGGCCGTTTGTTCGCCAACCACCAGCGCTTCGGTTTGCAGCAGCCCCCGGTCGTGCAGCCACTTTGTGCCTTCCAACCCGCCCGATTCTTCATCGGCCACCAGGGCCAGCAAAAGCGGGCGTTGCAACGGTGTTCCGGCGCGCACCAGGGCAATAACCGCCGCCAGCATCGCCGCCGCGCTGCCTTTATCATCTCCGGCGCCGCGGCCATATAATCGGCCGTCTTGCACCAACCCCGCATAGGGGTCGCACTGCCAGCGGTTCAATTCTCCCGCCGGAACCGTATCGAGATGAGCGTGCAGCAGCAAACCGGTCTTTTCTTCGCTGCTGCCCAGCCGGGCAAGCACACTGGGTTGGTGGGGTTGGCGGCTTTCGATCACCGCGGCAGCACCAACCTTGTTCAAATGACGGATCACAGTCTCAACGACAGACCGCGTATCTCCGGGTGGAAAATCGCTGCGCTGTTGAACCAGTTCCCGCAGAAGTTCTGCGACCCCGTCCGGGGTGATCCACCGGAGTACACTTTCTTCGAACGAAGATAAGGCGCCCCCGCGAAAAGGACTATGCGCTGCGACCATGATCCGTCATCTCATTCCATCTTCCGCCTACGCGTACTGATAAGCGTATGCCCGGCGTAGTTCCTGTCCATAGCCTGGTTCAGCGACCAGTTTTCCATCTTCAAAGACAACTTCTCCGCGCACCAGCGTCTTGACAACCTTGCCCTGGAAGGTGCGGCCCACATAAGCACTGTGCTGATTCTTATAGAACAACTGGTCAGCAGTCAACGTCCATTCACGGTGCAGGTCCACCACAACCAGGTCAGCATCTGAACCCGGCTGAAGCACACCCTTTTGGGGGTAAAGCCCATACAGCCGGGCCGGGTTTGCGCAAAGCATGCGCACCAGCGCCGAAAGCGGGACGCCGCGCTTATGAAAACCTTCGGTCAACAAAGTTGGCAGCATGGTCTGCAAACCCATAATGCCGCCCCAGGCCTTCCAGATATTATCAAGGCCTTTTTCTTTTTCTTCCCAGGTGCAGGGAGAATGATCGGAACCGATCACATCCACCAGACCCTCGGCCACACACTGCCACAGCTCATCGACCATTGCGCGCGAGCGCAGCGGCGGCGCGCATTTGGCAGCCGGGCCCAACTGTTCAAAATCTTGATGGTCAAAGGTCAAATAGTGCGGGCAGGTCTCGGCGGTCACATGCACGCCTTCGCGCCGCGCCTGGGCCACACTGCGCACCCCATCTGGGATGGAGATATGCACGATATGCAAATTGCCGCCGGTGGTTTTGGCCCAAAAACAGGCCCGCTGCACCGCTTCGAGTTCGGTTTCGGGCGGGCGAGATTCATACCAGCCCGCGCGGTCGGTGCGGCCTGTTTTCTGAATCTGACCCGATAAATAGCGGGTGACAAACTCATTTTCGGCGTGCAGACCGATTACATTGCCCAGTTCGGCCATTTTTTTCAGGCCCGCATACAGCATGTCGTCATTCAAACGCTCAAAATCGACGCCGCTGTTGCTGGCAAAAGATTTGAACCCGATCACCCCGGCAGTGTTCATATCTGCCAGATCATCCAGGTTGTTATCGACAAAACCGCCCCACTGGGCATAATCTACATAAGCCTGACCTTTTGCAACACTGCGCTTTTTTGCCAATTCGGTAGCATTAATCGTCGGCGGTGTCGAATTGAGCGGCATATCCAGCACAGTGGTTACACCCCCCGCGGCGGCCGCGGCGGTGCCGGTCTTGTAGCCTTCCCAGTATTCTCGACCGGGCTCATTCAAATGCACATGACCATCCACCACACCCGGCAGCAAAACCTTTCCGCTCAGATCCATGCTGCGCGCCGCCGGACGGTCACCCGCCCCGCGCACCACCTCAAGGATCTTGCCATCAGCGATCAATACACCGCCGGGAAAGATTTCTTTCTCGCCAACAACAACAGCATTCTTTAAAAATAAATCAGCGCTCATCATCCCTGCTTTCGGTCAGACAAAATGCCTGTACCTGATTTACACACCCAGAATCGCGGTGACCAATGCCATACGGATGGAAACACTGTAGGCAATCGCTTCGAAGTACAACTGGCTGGGTGAATTATCGATGCGCAGGTCCATCTCACCGGCGCGGCGGGGCAGCGTGTGGGTAACATAGATGGTGCGGTTTTCGTCTTTGGCAACCTTATCGAGGGTCTCAAAGCGCACAAAGTAGTTATCCATTACCTTTTTGAAGGCTTCGGCTTCGGGGCCCTTGGGGGCGCTGCAGCCGGGCAGATAAACCATGTCCATGCCCGAGACCAGATCATTGAAGCTGTCCTGAGACAGGTCGAAGGCTTCTTCCACCTTAATGCCGCGATCATTGATCTTCTTCATCACTTCGTCGGGGGTGCGGCGAGCGCTGGGGGAGGCCAGGAAGACCTTGGCACCCAGGCGGGCCAAACCCTGCGCCATCGAATGGCCGGTGCGGGCTTCGATGAGGTCGGCGCTGGCGACACAGATCTTCAGACCATCAATGCGGCCAAAAGTGCGGTAGAGGGTATACAGATCGAGCAGCGCCTGGGTGGGGTGTTCCCAGTGACCCCAGCCGCCGTTGATGATCGGAGCTTCGGAATAGGGGGCCGCTTCGCGGGCATCCACATCGTTGAAGTGGCGCATGACGATGATGTTGGCGTATTTCGAGACCACTTTCAACATATCTGACAGGCTCTCTTCTTTTGCGGCCGACGAAGTCACCATCGGGTTGGCTTCGCTGATCACCGCGCCGCCCAGGCGGTGCATGGCGGTTTCAAAGCTCATGCGCGTGCGGGTGCTGGGCTGGAAGAACAGAGTGGACATGACGTTGCCGGTCAACAGCGGAACCATCGATCGATTGAAGGGCTCAAGTTCGAGCGCCAGGTTGAACAGACCATAAATCTGATCGTCGGTCAAATCGTTGACTGATAACAGGCTCCGCCCTTCAAAATTAATTGAATTTACCTGTGAACGTAAAGTGCGGATTTTTGCTGCGTTACTCATGGAATATCCTCCAAATGGATTAAATGACTTGAAAACAGAAAATAATTTTTCAGATAAGAATGGTTTTTTCGCTTATCTAAAAGTTAGCACAAAGACTATCAAAATCGAATAAAGGAAGCATAAAGAAAGCATTAAGGTATGCTTTTTACACCCCCTCTGACCGGTATGCATGTTTGAAAATATCCGGCATACCTACCAGTTCCTTGTGACCGGGCACTGCATACGCATTGCGCTTGCTGGTGTGCAGACCATAACCGTTCAAACCCTCCAGGAATTTGAGCGCAGCCACCACGCCGTCAATCACCGGCACACCCAGCTCTTCCTGCAAGGCCTTATCAAAGCCCGACATCCCCGCACAGCCCAGACAAATCACCTCGGCGCCATCTTCTTCAACGGCTTTGCGCGCCGCCTGGCGAATCATGGCAAAGGTTTCTTCGGGGCTGGCTTTTTCCAATGCCAGCACAGCCATGCCGGTCGAGCGGATCGAAGCAACGCGCTCGCCCAGGCCGTAATGCCGCGCCGCATCCCACAGCAGCGGTTCCCATTCGCGGTTGGTGGTCACCACGCTGAACTTATACCCCAGCATACAGGCCATCAACATCGAGGCTTCGGCAATTCCAAGCACCGGTTTTTCGGTGATCTCACGCAGAGCGTAGACGGTGGGGTGATCGCTGTAACAGGCAATGATGATGCCATCCACCTGGTCCAAATGGCGCAGGGCAATCTCCAGCGTACCGGCCGAGCTTAACAGCTCATCATAGATGCCCTCAATTGAACGCGGACCATAAGCCGGGGTAACTGCGGTTACCTGCGTTTGGGGTGAGGCAAATTTTTTGGCAATTGCATCCACCCGGTGGGTAAATTCTTCGGTTGTGTTCGGGTTAATCAATAAAACATGCATATCAGACTACCTCCTTCAAAGAGATGAACCTTTTAATCTTCGTCAAGAAAGCATACATTAAGAAAACACTCGATCTGATTGGAACCAGATCAGTGGTCGACGGTAAACAAACCGTTAAGCTAACCTCAGTTCGAGAGAAGTCGCGTCTATGCTTTGAGCTGAACTGATGTTAAGATAAGTTCAGTAAGCCAAATGATGGGCGGGAAGCCCCATCGGCTGATGGGGCTTCCCGCCGCTAAAACTAGAGGCCCAAATAGGCGCGTCGGATATGATCATTTTCAAGCATGTCACGTCCGGCGCCTTGCAAAACCACTTCACCGTTTTCTACCACAAACGCACGGTCTGAAATCTGGCAGGAATGCTGCACGTTTTGCTCGACCAGCAAAACGGTCATGCCAAGTTCTTTGTTAATGCGCACAACCATTTCAAAAATCGATTGCACCAGTTTTGGAGCAAGACCCAGAGAAGGCTCATCAAACATGATTAACTTGGGCGAAGACATCAACGCCCGCGCAATCGCCAACATCTGCTGCTCGCCGCCCGAAAGTGTGCCTGCCATCTGTTTCTGACGTTCATTTAAAATGGGAAACATGTCAAACATGGCAGTCATTTGCTGCACAATGGCAGCCTTATCTTTCACCAGGTAGGCGCCCATTTCCAGGTTCTCACGTACCGACATGTCGGGGAACAACAGACGCCCTTCCGGCACCTGCACCACACCCTGCGCCACAATCAGATTGGCATCCATGGTGCTGATTGATTTATCCTGAAACAATATTTCGCCGCTGCGCGGTTTCAGAATACCTGAAATGGTGCGCATCAGAGTGGTCTTGCCCGCACCATTCGCACCAATGACAGCCACCAGTTCGCCCTGTTTAATGTCCAGCGATACGTTTTTTAATACCTGCACGTCGCCGTAATTGACATCGATATTTTTAACCTTCAGCATGGGTGGGTACCTCCCCTAAATAGGCATCGATCACCAGCTGGTTTTGCACCACTTCATCCGGTTTACCCTCTGCAATCTTCTCGCCGTGGTGAATCACCACCACATTCTCAGAGAGCGACATCACCACCTTCATTACGTGCTCTACCAGCAAGATGCCAATGTTGCGTTTGCTAATCCGGCGCACGACCTCGATAATTTCATCGGTCTCAGTCGGGCGCAGGCCAGCCATCGTTTCATCCAGCAAAATCATTTTCGGTTCGGTAGCCAGTGCGCGGGCAATCTCCAACCGTTTGCGTCCCGCAATTGGCAAGCCGCTCGCCATGACATGCGCCAGTTTTTCCATGCCCATAAATTCAAGCACTTCATAGGCCTTTTCGCGCGCCACATGATCGCTGCCCGTATTGTTATACGCGCCAATCATCACGTTCTCTAACACGCTAATGCCCTGGAAGGGGCGCACCACCTGAAAAGTTCGCGTTAAACCCAGTTTGCAAATCTGATCCGGGCGCATCCCCGAGATATTTTTGCCGTCAAAAGTCACCGTGCCCAGTGTGGGTTTATAAAAACCGGCGATAACACTAAATGCAGTGGTTTTTCCCGCGCCGTTGGGGCCAATCAGAGCGGTAATTCCGCCGCGATCAACATTCAGGCTCAGGTTGTTGACGGCCACCAGACCGCCAAATTTCTTGGTAATTCCATTGACTTCTAAGAGTGCCACGGTTACGCTCCTATTTCTTTCCTTCGCCGGTCAGGCGAGCGCGAAGTTTCTGATAGGGGGTATACAGCACCCCGGCAATACCACGCGGCATAAAGAGGATAGCGAGCACCAGGAAGGAGCCATACACAATCAAACTGCTGCCGCTTCGGCTGACCGATAAAAAGCCGCGGATCAATTCTGCCAGGGGTTTATTCACCAGCGCACCCAGCAGGGGTCCCATCAGACTGCCCAGACCACCGATAATGGGTCCGGCCAGAACAAGTTCAACATTCAACGCCAGATCGAAAACCTGCGGAGGTTCCACAAAGGTCACATACATCACATAGAACCCGCCGCCAATGCCGCCCAGGGTCGAGCCAATCAACAGCGCCAGGGTCTTGTAAAGCGAGGTGTTCACCCCCAGCGCCGCCGCAGCCGATTCATCTTCACGGATGGCAACAAAGTACTTGCCCATTTTGGAACGATAAACCACATATTGAACGACGGTGCCGATCAGCGCCAGCGCCAGCGCAATATACAGATAAGGCGTCTTGCTGGCAAAAATCATCTTATCGAAGGTGGGCTCATTCAGGCGCAGCCCCATACCCACTGCCCCGCCCACAAACTCCCATTTAAGGAAAAGCGTCCGCAGGGCAACCATCAGGGCGATGGTAAACAGGGCAAAATAATCGGCCTTCAAACCATAGCGCAGGGTGAAGAAAGCGATCACCGCGCCCATCAACGCCGCCGTCACCCCCGAAATGGGAATGCCGATCCACGGGCTAATGCCAAACGTATTATTCAGCACGATGGTGGTATAAGCGCCCAGCGCCACAAAAGTGACATGCGCAATGATGAGCTGCCCGGCAAAACCGGCCACAATGTTCCACGACATGCCCACAAAGGCATACAACACCGCCAGAATAACAATCCCCAGATAATAGGGCGATTTGATAAACAGCGGGGCAAAAGCCAGCAGACCCAGAATCACCAGGCTGATCGCCAGTTGGGTTTTATCCCAGTCCAGCAAAATGCGGCGCAGCCAGACCCACCGACCAGCTTTGACAGATGGAGCGTAGATTTCGGTTTTCATGCGGCCTTCTTTCCGAACAAACCGGCAGGCTTAAAGAGCAGCACCAGAATGAACACCAGCATACTGGCAATAATCTTCACATCACCACCCAGGAAGTAACCGGCAAACACTTCGACGATACCAATAATCAGGCCGCCAAAAAACGCGCCGATAAAATTGCCCATCGTTCCCAAAACCACCACCACAAAGGCGATCACCGAAAACGACTGGCCAATGGTGGGGATCATCTTATAGTTCGGGGTTAAAAACACACCCGCAACCGCCGTAACCGCTGCACCGATGCCAAAGGTAAGCAAATAAATGAACTTGACGTTCACGCCCATCAACAGCGCCGCACTGCGGTTTTGTGAAACCGCGCGAATTGCCTTGCCCGTGCGCGTATATTGCAAGAACATAAACAACCCGGTCGAAATGACCAGCGACGCCAAAAAGGCGATCAACCGCGGGATGCTCATGCGAATGCCCATCAGGGTCAACACTTCGGTCTCATAAGCAACATGGATGGCACGCGGCTCGGCGGTGAGAAAGAACTGCACCAGACCGATCATCAGTGTTGAAACACCCAGCAGCAGCACAATCTGATTCAATGGGTGTGCATTCAACACCCGCTGGATCAGGCCGCGCTGGATCAGCGCACCGATCAAAAACACAATCAACGCCGCAATAGGCACAGACAGATAGGGGTCCATTCCAAACAGGGTAAACAGCCCGTAGGTGATATACATACCCAGCATCAAAAACTCACCATGAGCAAAGTTCATAATGACCATCACCCCGTAGATCAGGGTTAACCCCACGGCCACCAGGGCATAAATCCCGCCAATGAACAGGCCATTGACCAGGGTTTGAACTAAAATATCAGGTCTCATAAAATTTTTCCTCGCCTCCAGAGTATGGCCGGTCAGGCACTAACGGCTGAGCAGGAACTGGCGGAACCCTTGCAGCGCAGTGGCGGCAACCAGCACCAACCCTTGAACAACGAACTGCCAGTGGATGGGCAAGCCCAGAACAACGACCAGATTAAGCAGTGAGATCAACAAGATCACACCGGCCGCCGTACCAAACAGGTTCCCGCGTCCACCGGTAAAGGTCGTTCCACCCACAATCGCCGCAGCAATGGAGTTCATGTTATAGTCTGTGCCCAGGCGCAGATCGACATAACCAATATAACCGCTCAACACCAGGCCACCCAGCAATGCCAGCACCGAGCAGATGGTATGCGCAGCAATCACGATCAGATCCGTCTTAATGCCAGCATAGCGGGCCGCCGAAGGGTTGCCGCCAACCGCGTAGACCCAGCGGCCAAAGCGGGTGCGCTGAACAAAGAACAACGCGATCGCGTTTACGATCAACCACACCACCATCGCCGCCGGGATAAACCACACCGGCTTGATGCTGATGGCGCGCAAAATATCGGGGACGGTACCCGAGGCCTGTCCGCTGGTATAAGCCAGACGGGCGCCCTGAATAAAGAACATCATGCCAAAAGACGCAACAAACGGGGGAACGCCCCGTTTGGTGATTAACAAACCATTGACCAGACCGACCGCCGCAGCAATGGTAAAAGCAAGAATGGTCGAGACAAGGATGGAATTGCCTGAATCGGTCTGAACGACAATGACCGCGCCCAACGCCAGCACTGCGCCCACCGAAAGATCAATCGAGCGCACAAGCAACACAAAGGTCTGCCCCACGGCCACAATGCCCAGCACAGCCACCTGAATTGCCAGTGTCTTAAGGTTGGTCGGGTTATAGAAAGCAGGGGCAAAAATGGCCGCCGCCAGAAAAACGATCAGAATACCAATCGGCGCCGCCCGCTGCCCGGCCAGATCTACCCAGCGAATGACACGCGGGGTGGGCCGGAAACCGGAAAATAAATTGCGAATTCCACCTGGTTTGGAAGAAATAGTGTTCATACGGACCTTGGTGATTTATAGGCTGCAACCGCAATCAAGACGATCAAGCCCATGAGCAGTTGCTGATAGAAAATATTGACCTGCACGATATTGAACACGTTGGAAAGCATCGAAAGCAGTAAAACACCGCCCAGGGTTCCAATAATCGAACCCTTGCCGCCATAAAGGCTGATGCCGCCCACCGCCACTGCGACCACCGACTGAAAATCGAGCCCTTCTGCCGCGCTGGGATCACCCACACCCGTGCGCGAAAGGAAGAACAGACCCGCCAGCGCCGCAAAAACACCGCTGATGACATAAGCGCGAACCAGGGTGCGGTTCACCCGAATGGCCGAAAGACGCGCCACCCGCTCAGAACCGCCCACCGCGAATAAAGCCCGCCCGGCGCGCATCCGGGTGGTAAAGATCCAGGCCAGAAACCAGATCGCCAGCATCACGATCACATTGATCGGCACACCGGCCACACGCGCATCATAGATTTTGAGGTATTCCGAAGGAATACCCCGAATTGGCGTGGTCGCAATGGCCAGGTTCACCCCGCGCAACACACTGGCTACCCCAAACGTAATAATAAAGGGGTTGGCATGGGTGCGGGTGACCAGCAAGCCGTTCAGCGCGCCAATGACCGCGCCCACAGTGACCCCCAGCAAGATCAACGGAATGATCATGGTAGGAGAGCTGTTCCAGCTAAACAATGTCGCCACAATCAGGGCCACAATACGCGCCACCATCGCCACCGACATATCCATACCGCCGGTTAACACCACCACACTCTGACCGATGGCGATCAGCGCCAGAATGATGGATTGGCGAAACAGGCTGATAAGGTTGGAGAACTGGCGGAAATTTTCAGAGAAAATTGCCGTTGCGCCCCCAACCAGAACGATCAAACCATAAATCAGAATGATCGAGCCGTTATTGCTGACAAAGGTTTTAAGGCCGCGAGGAAGCAGCGACCGTGAACCCTGTGTTGATTTTGTCATCGTGACCATAAATCCTATTCTCCCTCGGGCAATGCCGGTTCTTTTTCACCGCATTCAGAACAAGCGCCCGTCGCCAGACGCATAATTCCTTCTTCGGTCGCCTCTTCGCGCGATAACTGGCCCGCCAGACAGCCCTCATGAAAGACCAGAATCCGGTCGCTCATGCCGAGCAGTTCGGGCAGATCGGAAGAAGCCATCACAACCCCTACACCGCGGTAGGTCAGGTTGCGGATATGCTGATAGATCTCTGCTTTGGCGCCCACATCAATACCCCGTGTGGGTTCATCAAAAATCACCACCCGCGGGTCGGTCAGCAGCCATTTGGCAACCACCACTTTTTGCTGGTTTCCACCGCTGAGGTTTTCAGCAGTGATCTCGGGTTGTGAAGGACGAATTTGAACACGATCAATCGACTGGTGCACGGCTTCTTTTTCTTTGCCATGGTGTAAAACGCCCATCGATTGGAATTTTTCAAGATTGGGCAGGCTGATATTGAACTGCATACTCTGGTTCAACACCAGGCCATACGCCTTGCGATCTTCAGGAATGAGGACAAGACCCGCACGTGCAGCCGCGGCAGAATTCCGCGGAGCAGGTTTGCCCAGGTAAGAAATTTCGCCGGAAACCACCTTTGCCAGACCCACCAGCGCACGCGCAACAGTGGTTCTACCGCTGCCGCCCAGCCCTGCCAGGCCAACGACTTCGCCTGCGTGAACTTTAAAGTTGATATCGCAGACAGTGCCTTCGATAAACAGCCTGTTCGCCTCCAACAACACGTCGCCGAGGACGTTGTCGTGGGGCGGATACATATCCGTGAGCGGACGACCAACCATCAGCCGCACCAGATCATTATGGTCGGTTTCGTTGATATCTTTGGTGGCCATCGACTGGCCGTCTTTTAAGACGGTGACGCGGTCAGCCAGTTCAAAAATTTCGCTCAAACGATGCGAAATATAAATGATGCTGTGACCTTCTTCACGCAGCGTGCGAATCACCCGGAACAACTGGTCCAGATCATTACTGGGGAGCACTGCCGAAGGTTCGTCCATGATAAGAATGCGGGCATTGGTAGCCAGCGCTTTGGCAATTTCGACTAATTGCTGTTCGCCAACGGTCAGATTTTTGACCAGCGTGTTGGGGTTGATGTGATCTTCGGCCCCCAGGCGCGCCAGAATCTCTGCTGACTTTCGGCTGCGGGTGCGCATGTCGATCAGCCCGGCCGGGGTTAAGGGTTGGGCTGCGATAAAAATATTCTCAGCCACAGATAATTCCGGCAAAAGCGTAAACTCCTGGTACACAATCCCGATCCCGAGTTCGCGTGCCTGATCAGGACTTAACTCGCGATAAGCCCGACCATCCAATTCGATCATGCCCGAATCGGGGGTATACGCCCCGGCAATGATCTTGATCAGGGTCGATTTTCCCGCACCATTTTCTCCTACCAGCGCATGAACTTCGCCGGGCAGCAGATCAAAGGATATGCCAGAAAGAGCGTGGATACCGCCAAATGATTTTTGAATATCACGCAGCGAGAGAATGGGTTTCGGATCTTTCTCTGCCGAATGTGTACCAGCCATACTTCACCTCAAAACATTTGGATTGAAAACAGCGAATTGCATACACCACTAAAAACTTTAAAATTCGCTGCCATTTTTTAGTTGATGGGATAACGCGCCAAAAAGGCTTCTCAAATTTAAAGGGATGAGCAAAAAGGACCGTCGCTCTTCCCATTTGTTCCCTGCCGGGGAAACCCCGGCAGGGAACTTATGTGGGTCAGCCTGTTTGTCCTTCTACTTTACAGCAGAAAGGAAATATTTGGCCGACATTCTTTCAAGACTTACTTCCGCTGGAAGCCGCCGTCGATGTATTTCTGGGTATCTACGGTTGCGGGGGGAATGAAGTCGTCATTCAATTCAGGAACGTACCATTTCGCGTAATCGGCGTTGTCATAGATGTCCGCGCCATCCATCAGAGTGCGGAGGGGGATGAACTTCTTGACAGGTTTACCTTCCAGGATGTCGATCGCGGTCTGGAGGCAGTATTTGGACATTGACGGGGGATCGGGGGCGCCCACGAATTTGTAATCATTTTCCTGGACCAGGCGCAGGAAACCATTCGGGACATTGACCATACCGAAGGCAGGAGCGTCTTTGCCGGCATCTTTGAAGGCCAGCGCAGCGCCCAGAGCCATCTCACCACCGCCGGCCCATACGCCGTCGATCTCGGGGTGGGCAGCCATCAGGGCTTCCATCTTCTGTTTGGCAGTGGCGATATTCCACTGCGCATATTCTTCGGCAACGATCTCGATTTCGGGGTAGCTCTTCAGGGCTTCGAGGGCCGCAGCGTACCAGGTTTCGGTCGAATCAACACCGGCGATGCCGTTGAAGATTACGATCTTGCCTTTGCCGCCGATCAACTTGGCCAGGCCTTCAGCAGAGCGATAACCGGCTTCCCAGAAGTCAACATCCACACGGGTGGTGAAGTCTTCGCCTTCAATGCCGTTGGCGCACAGCACCACGGGGATGCCCGCATCCACAGCGCGTTTGATCGCGGCGGTAGAGGCAGCGCGGCCAAGGGGTTCGATCACAATGGCATCCGGAGCCTGTTCGATGAAGTCTTCCAGGTCAGAGATCTGTTTGTTGGCATCGTTGGTGGCCGAGAAGAGCAGCGGCTTGGCCAATTTACCCTGTTCAAGCAGTTCTTTGCCATAGGCATCGATGGTTACATTGTAGGTGTTGCCCCAACCGTTGCTCGGGTCTTGCTGCGAAACAGCGATGGTATAGGGGCCGTCTTTTTTGTATACGCTGGTGTCCACGTCCTTCGCCATGTCAGCGAGGATCGCTTTCGAATAATCGGAATCGAGCGCGGCATCAGCAGCAGCGGCGGGCTGTTCTACAACAGCGCCAGTCATACCGCCGGCGCGATTGTCCCAACCGGGCACGGGCCATACAACTTCAGCAGCCTTGAGGGATTCAGGCCATACAGCAACCTGTTTGCCACTCTGCCACTGGGCGATCACAGAAGCAGCCTGCTTGAGGCGGCCCTTCTCATCGAAGGAGGCCTCGGGCCACTGGAAGGCGAAGTGCTCATCGGTGAAAGTGCCGGTGCGCAGGGTTTCGGCCAGTTTCTTGGCTTCGGTCGAGCAGGATTTCTCCAACGCGGCCTTCAACAGCCAGGTCGAAGCATAGGTGGTGTTATAGGTGCCGCCCAGTTCCTGACCGGTGTATTCCTGGAATTTCGCCATGAAATCTGCATCAACCTTCAGGCTGGAGACAGGGGCGAAATCGGAGGTCACAATGATGCCATCGGCCAGATCGGCGCCGGCTTCATTGAGGAAGAAGGTGGTCGCAAAGCCAGAGCCGAGGGTGATGATGCCCATCTTGGGGTAGTAACCCTGCTCTTTGGCCTGTTTGATGATCTGCGGGGCCTGATTGTTGCCCAGCAAGAACCACACATCCGGGTCCATCTGCTTTACTTTGAGAATGGTATCGGTGAAATCCTGAGCGTTGCCTTCGTAGGTGAAGCTGCCCAGCAGTTCCAAACCATTGGTCTCAATGCCCTTCAGCCAGGTATCTTCAACTTCTTTACCGAAGGTGAAGTTAGGAACGGTGATGACTGCGGTCTTGGCGCCTTTTTCTTTGGCCCACATGGCATCATCCGCACCCCACTGCTGCAGGGTCGAAACAGTCTGGAAGACGTATTTCAGACCACGGTCAGTGATCACACCATCCAGGGCGTTCGGGACGATGTAGGGGGTTTCGTATTTCTCGGCTACTTCCGAGGAGGGCAGGGTGGTGCCGCTCAGCGCGGAACCAAAGACTGCCACTACGCCTTCTTTGGTGATCAGGCGTTCCATTTCAGAGTTGCCGGCTTCGGCTTTACCCTGGGTGTCGCCTTTGACCAGTTCGAGTGTGGCGCCGCCCATGCATTCAATACCGCCAGCGGCATTGATTTCATCAATTGCCAACTGATGCGATTTGATGTAGGGATCGCCAGCCCAACCAGCGTCAGCGCCGGTCAGCGGGTAGAGTGCACCAACCTTAACAACAGCAGCGGTTTCGCCGCCGGTGGGCGCGGGTTGGTCAGCAGCGGGTGTGGCAGCCGGGGTACAGGCAGCGCTCACCAGCATAATGACCAGAAGAACTACGGATACGATTTTCGCACCTTTCATCTTCATCCTCCAATTCGGATTTTTTACTGCAGATAAGAAACGTTTGAGATTCGAGATTGCACTGAGTTTAATTTGGTATTCGACCTGACGCTCCTCCTTTTATCAGCGCCACTTCTTGCCTGGCGCTTATTAACAATGTTCTGAAACTTGTACGGGTGGGAGTATTGCAAAACGAGCCGCTTTGGATTGAGGTCAACCCATAATTGCGCCGGCCGGATAAACCCAACCTGACGCAGCGTTTCGCGCCACAGGCGCAAAGCCGCTTTCTACTAACCTGCCATATTTTTGGATAACTGACTGTCTCTTTTCAGGTTAGCACAAGAAAATCAAGAACGCATAAAGAAGTTGTAAAGAAAATATAAAACATTGTAACGACCACATAATAAGGTTGTAATGATCAGATAATAAACATTAATAACCCGGTTTTTGCATCAGAAAGGCGCTGGTGACATAACAGAAAAGCCACCATTGACCCCGGTCAATGATGGCTGCATGGATGGTCGCGGTTTTCACAGGCTTGCCTGCCCTCTGCAAGGTTTTTGGGCAGGGATGGGCTTTCACAAAGTTGAAAGCCCCGCATAAGTGGGGTGGTTCAAGATGAACCACGGAAAAAAACGATTAGCTTGTCGGCCTCAGGGGTCACGATAAATCGGAGGCAAAACGATAGCCAACCCCTGGCTCGGTCAAAATATAGGTCGGGCTCAGAGGGTTATCTTCGATTTTTCTTCTCAATTGAGAGATAAACACCCGCAAATATTCCCGTTCCTCGCTATATTCATTGCCCCACACCGCTTTTAACAGCTCACGGTGGGTAATTACCTTATCCGAGCGCTTTGCCAGGTTCAACAACAGCTCGTATTCTTTCGGGGTCAGTCGCACCTGCTCACCGCGCACCAAAACCTGGCGCGCCACAGTGTCAATCATCAAATCACGGAACATCAGGCGGTTGTTCGATTTCACCGAACCGCCTTTAAACTCCAGCCAGCGCCGCAGAGAAGAACGCACCCGCGCCAGAAATTCTTCCATACTGGCCGGCATCACCAGATAATCATCTGCGCCCAGATCCAGCGCCTGAATTTTTACCTTCTCAGAACCGGTTGAAGAAAGCACCATCAGCGGGCACTGGCTAATTTTGCGCAACTGCGCGCAAATATCCAGCCCGTTTACATCCACAATTGTAAAGTCAAGATTTAACACAAATAAATCTGGCTGAAGCTGTTCGGCCATTTCATAGGCCTCTTGATCATCCAGCGCCAGCGAAACTTCATACCCACGGCTGACCAGGTTTCGCCGCAAGGTTCGCAAGATATTCGGTTCATCGCCAATCAACAAGATGCGTATCGAGTTCATAGGTTTGAACGGACCTTCATTGCACTGATTACTCTGACCATTAGCGGCTCGGGGTTACCCTTGAACACCAGGTTTACCGGTCACCGCCGGAATGCGGAAACCGATGGTCTCTGGCTTTTCTTCTTGCACAATCGCTTGAATATTCTGCAGTTGAAGAACCTCACAGGCAACATGCAGCTTGAGCAAATTTTCTGAAGTCGGACTGTTGATCATCGACGGTTTGACACGGTAGGCAAACATATCCACAATCTGAGTGATCACCGAAAGTTCAAGCCCGGTAAACTTCACCATCCAGAATTCCTGATCTTCAATGGCCTCAATATGCAAGTTCAGGGTCTTTGTGCGCGGCTCTAACACCGAAAGCAACAAATCCAGCGCCAGGGTTAAATAAGAGTAATCGACTTCAACCAGTTTACCTTCTTCGGGGAGGGTAAGGGTCAATTCCAAACGGGGAAAGCGCCGCAAGGAATTCATATACACACCCGATAGAATTTCCTGTAAGAAATGCGGCTCTTTTCTCAACTCCAGCGCCCCGGCCTCAACCCGCGATTCCAACGCCAGCAGCTTCACCAGGTCAGACACCTGATCGATACTGGCGTTGATCGTCACCAGAAACTCATGCTGGTTTGCGCCGTCCCAAAAAATATCGTAATTCAACAAACTCGAAACCGCCGCTTTAATCGATGCAGAAGAGGCCTGAAGCTTGCGGCTGGTCTCAACCAGCGTTAACCAGGCAAATTTTTCCCGCACCGACATACGTTCCAAATCTCGACGCAGCTTCTCGTTCTGCGTCAAAAGTTCGTCATACGATAACTTTTGAGGTTGGTTAATACCAGCATCCATAAATAACTTACCCTTCAGGGTTCGGGTTCAAAAGAAAACCGGGTTTCTCGGGGCCGATATACAGGCCGCTCTGATTGGCCATCGTTTGAGGCAGTTTGCGCAAAGTGGTAATGATCACCTGGCGTCCGCCATGATGCAAAAATTCGGAAGCTGCTTTTAATTTGTTAAACACAGTGGTCGAGCTGATCTTTTCATGCTCCAAAATCCCGTCCAGTTCTTCCAGCGAGAGATGGCTCTTGGTTTCGGCGCTAAAGCCCGACAGAACAAATTTCTTGTCGTTTTCCACCACGCTCAAAATCATCTGCGCGTTCAACTTGCGGCCCACCAGACAGGCCACCTGTTCGGTATCAACCACGGCTTCAATTCCTTCGTAATCTCCGTTGGCAGTCTCAACCACCGGAATCCCCCCCCCGCCTGCCGCGATCACAATTGCACCCGATTCGACCAACTGCTGAATTCCCTCAAATTCCAGAATCTCAAGCGGCGGCAAAGAAGGCACCGCACGGCGGTACCCGCGACCGGGTTCTTCGATCATTGTCCAACCGCGCGCCTGGCGATATTGTTCGGCTTTATCCCGGTCATACCAGGGGCCAATCGCGCGCAATTGCCGCTCACCCGAGGGGGGCGTGTTCACCAGCGTCTGGGTAACCACACTCATCACCCGCCGTCGTTTCCCGCTGCGGCGCAGGCTGTTGGTAAACGCCTGCGACAACATAAATCCCGTGGCGCCCTGTGTATCTGCCCCACAGACATCGAGCGGTATGCCATGCAAAACATGGCTGGCCAACTCTGAGCGGAACAAAACGAAACCTACCTGAGGCTTGTTACCATGTAAAACCACCACCCGGGTATCACTTGCAAATAAAGGCAGCAACCCTTCGGCAAGCATCATTGCATTGGCACGCTGGTTCGAGATCGTCGATCCCTGACCGTTTGCGAGCACCTCACCGTTGACCAGAACCACAACCGTTCCGCTCATAAATACCGTTCTCCTGGACCTTTTTTCCCCGAACATCGGGATTTTGAAATTATTGTACCGCAATTCCCGCAAAACACTACCTGCCCCCCGGTAATTTCGCCCCGCAGGCAAAAAAGAGAGGAGCATCCGCACGCATACGCTTGCGAACGCCCCCCTGTATTCAAACTGCAACCGACCAATATCCTAGCGGTGCGCCATCATCAGCGATTCAAGATCCTCATCCAACGCCTGAAGGTCTTCTTCATGTTCCACTTCTTGCTGCAAAATGGTCAACACAATATTATAGGTAACCGGGTCTTTATCTTTCACCATTTGCAACAGGTTTTGATACACCCCAATGGCACACTGCTCACCCTTAATATTTTGCGCAAGAACCTTGCGCACAAAGGGGTCTTCGGGGGCATCATAGCCGCAGTGGGTATGTGTATACCAGTCTGCCGGGGTAAGCAGCGGCGTGCCGCCCAGTTGAATAATACGCAGCGACAGCATGTCGGCATGCGCCAGCTCTTCGTTTGCATGTAGCAGCAGTTCTGAAGCAACTGCATCTTTCATCGGCCCTTTTACCACTTTGGCGCCCAGCCAGTACTGATAATAGGCCAACCATTCATCGGCAAAAGCCCGATTCAACACCGCCAGCAACTCGTTGATATCCAAGCCTACGATTTCACGTCCTTTGGTACCCATTTTGCTCTCCTTTCAGGTCAAACCAAATATAACGGGGCAGCGTATACACCGCCCGGAAAACACGCTGAATGAAATCCCTTGAAAACTGACTGGGGACTGTTTAAATTGATTAAACTACAAATTTCACAATCTGGTCAAGTGAATTAAAGCCCTAAATAAATCAGCCGAGGGGCAAAACCCCTCGAATTTCCCCCAGCAGTTGCTCCACAGATTCACAATATACCCTGGCGGCCTGATCCAATGTCTCAAACTTTGCCAGCGGGCAGCCCACACAGGCCATCCCGTGCCGAATAAACACCCGCATCGCCTCAGGGTGCTGGCAAAGCAATTCGCTGATGAGAATGGTTTCTTCCACCTGGTTCAGATCCATTAAAAGCACCGCCTGCTTTGAATATACTGCTTTTCAGGCGGCTGCTCCTTGCGCCAGCGCAATCAACAATGCGGTTGTCACATCCTTTATGGCCGGTTCTGTTCTGGAAGGTCTTCGGCGATGCTGACCAGACCATGCGGGTAACAGATCACCACCCGCTCGCGGCCGCACTTCACCAGGCCCAGCTCTTCCCAGCGGCGCAGGGTGCGGCTGACGGTAAACAGGGTGGTACCGGTCATTTCGGCCAGGTCCTGACGGCTCAGTTGCAAATCAATCAAAACCCCTTCGGTCGTCTTGCGTCCGGCCTGCGCCGCCAGACGCAGCAGCGCCCGCGCCAGCCGGCGCTCCACCCGCTCGGTGGCCATCTGCACCAACCGCTCCTGAAAATCTTGCACATGCACCGCCATCATCTGAATGGCGTTCAGGGCCAACTGGGGTGTTTCCAACACAAACTGCATCATCAGTTTTTTGGGCCAGAAGACCGCCTCGCCGTCATCGGCTGCCTGGGCCGTTACCGGGTAATGTTCAGCGGGGGTTAATGCGATCCCGCCAAACAGCGTGCCCGGTTCAATAATGCGCAGCAGGGTTTGCTGCCCTTCGGGGTTCAGGTGCAGCAGCTTAACCCGCCCGCGCACCGCCAGATAGATGCGGTCGGCCGGGTCGCCCTGCATAAAATAATATGCCCCCTGCGCGGCTTCCTGCCTGTGTGCAGAATCTGCCAGACGCCGCAGCTCGGCTGCCGCCAGATTCTGAAAAAGAGGCGTACTACTCATCAAATCAACAGGTTGCATGGTTTGGTCTGAATTCTTATTCAAGTCGGCGCCCCTGATTGATTAAACGCAAAGTAATTGGAGCAATAAACTCCTAAACTGAGACTATCGTACCCCATTTCAGCGCGCAGGAGAAGATCGAATGTTAAAAAATCGTCCATCTTTGCTTTTGGTCTCTTTCACCATTCTGGCAATTCTACTGGCGGCCTGCGCAGCAGCGCCAACAGAACAACCACCCGGCGATGCCGCCGCCCAGGCACAAAACCTGCCAATGGTGCAGAGCAAACAGGTGCAGGCGTATTATCTCGATTCTTGCTCGGGCTGTCACAGCCCCGACCGGCGCGGCGCCACCGGCCCGGCCCTGCTGCCCGGCCGGTTAAGCGAAACAGACGAATATTACTTCACCGTGATTAAAAACGGCAAACCCGGCACCATCATGCCCCCCTGGGGTGGTCAGCTTTCAGATGCAGAAGTCACCACCCTGGTTCAGTTCATTCGTTCCGAAGCCGCCGCATCGGCCTCGGAATGGAGCGAAAAGGATATCTGGGGCTCGCTGACGGTGTTGACCGATGAAAAGACGCTGCCCACAGCCCCGGTGCAGCCGATGAACCTGGATAACCTGCTGCTGGTCACCGAGCGCGAGGCGCAAAGCATTGCGGTGATCAACGGCGATAACCATCAACTGCTGGGGAAAATTCCGGCTTCTTATCGCGCCCACGGTTATGCTTTTCATCCCACCAACCCGCGCTGGGCTTACAACATGGGCCGCGACGGCTGGGTCTTTAAAATCGACCTGTTCAGTCTTAAACCGGTGCGCAAAATTCGCATCGGGCTGGACGCGCGTTCGGTCGCCATTTCAGATGACGGCAAATACCTGATCGCCGGCAACTATATGCCCGCCACAATGGTCATCCTTAATGCAGAAACGCTGGAACTGGTTAAATTCTATTCCACCCGAACCACCGATAACGAAGGCAAAGAGGTCGAATCGCGGGTGGCCACCATTCTGGATACTGCCCCCGATCTGGTTGGCCCCTATTTTCTGGTGGCGCTCAAAGAGGCCGGCCAGGTCTGGCGTATCGACTGGTCAAAGCCCGATTTTCCGCTTGTAAAACTGGAAAAAGTGGGGCACATTCTGCACGATGGTTTTCTATCAGAAGATAACCACACCTTCTATCTGGCCGCCCAAAAAGATGACTGGATGGCCGCCATCGATGTTGCCAGCATGACGCTGATCAAAGATATTCAAACTGGCGCCATTCCGCACCCCGGTTCGGGGGCCGCCTGGACGGTGGATGACCGGCACTATGCAGCCACCACCCACGCCGGCGAGGGCAAGGTGGCCGTCTGGGATACCGACAGCAACGAACTGGTCGGTTCGGTCGAGACCCCCGGCGCAGGGTTGTTCATCCGCTCGCAGACCAACAGTCCGTATGTATGGGCCGACTCGGTCTTTGCCAAACAGCCCGATACCATTACCGTGTTTGAGAAGACCCCGCCTTTTAAAGTAGTCAAGATCATCAAAGAAGGTAAACGCACCCTTCACCCTGAATTTACGGCCGATGGAAAATTTGTCTATGTAGCCGACTGGGACGCCAACCTGGTGCGGGTTTATGATGCTGTTACACTGGAAAAAGTAGCCGAAGTCAGCGGCATCACCACCCCCACCGGCATCTTCAACACCATCCGGCGCGCCGAACCACTGGGCCACTAGCGCAAACCCGTTTGCGCCGGTCCGCTCTCAATCGCCGGTTATATCCAAAAGTCGCGCAGCGATTCCCGCCACTCGGCGCGCATCGCTGCGCGCATTTCTTCTGCGCTCAACGGGGGCAACGGCCAGATCAATCCACCCTGCCCGCTTTCCCCCGCCTCCAACCGGCGGGGTTGGTCATCGCGGTCATGCGAATACAGGTCCACATCCAGGCGCAGCCCCTGTTTTAACAGCCGGCGGCGCGCCAGACGCATTTGCAGCGCATCCCAGGCCAGCGGCAGCAAAAAACGGTTGCGCAGTGTGAGCACCCGGCAGCGGGTGCCGGTCAACCGGTGCAGCGCGGCATGGGGTTCATTGGGCAGGGGCATGCACCCGCTCACAAACTCACCGGGCAAAGCCGCGTGCGCCCGGGCACAGGCGCCCATGATCATCTTCTTCCCCGGCAGGGCTTCAATCTGCGCGGGTGAACAGGGTCGTCCCTGGGCATCATAATACACACCGTCCGGGCCCATTCCCTGGCCGATCAACACCGTCAGCGCAAAATCGGTGGGCAGCCCCTCACGCTCAAGCATCTCAAAGGCAAAACGGGCGCTGGCCAGGCACCCACCCCGGCAGGCCAGTTCCAACCGGGCCGCTTCGGCGGCCGAAATGGGCAGCCCCGTCTCATTGCCGCGCTGCAGCCGCTCGGGCAGCCCCACCAGCACGCGCACATTGGGAAACCGCCGCCGAAAACGCTCGCTCATCAAAGAGGGGTCGGCCGGACGAAAAGGAATGGGGCGCAGATCGCCCACCACTTCGACCGCCGGGTCGCCCAGCCCGCGTTCATCGGCCGCGCGCAGCAGGGCAATTTGCTGCGGGTCAAAACCCATCAGCCGCGCCGCGGTGCGGTCGGTCTCCATCACCTGCGTCCCGCTGATCAAAACCCGGCTGTCCACCGGGTCGACCGGAGCCGGGCAGTTCCCCTCACCGCCCACCAGGCCATCCACCAGGGTCAGGTCGGGGCGAAAGAGCTGCAGCAGATCGACCAATTTGTCATCCAGCGCATAGGTGTGGTTGCGCTGGCGCAAATTGTAGGGGATGATGCCCATCGCATTCTTAAAACCCAGCGTCACCCCGGTATATAGATTGGTCTTCAACTTGGGCAGTGAGATAAAAAACGCCTCGCCGCGCAGCACCGGTTCAAACACCGCCGGGGCAAGCAGCTCGCGCATCACCCTGGCCTGCGGCAGCAGGTAACGCGTCACCGGCTGCTCTTCCAGCGCCACCAGGCGCACCCCGCGCAGCCGCGCCAGCCGGTCCAGCCCGCTGATGCGAAACGACCCGCGGGTGGGCATGGCGCGCCCCGAAGATTCAACCAGGGTGATCTGGGAAGTATATTGCTGCAAATAGAGCACCAGGGCATCAATCAGGCGCGGGTCGGTGCTTTCAGGATAATCTGGTTCAACCATCCCCAGGTGATGATAGACCGTGACCAGGTTGGGCTTAATCACCACCGGCCGCCCGCTCAATAAACGGGTAAAGCCGGTGCGGCGGTCCAATTCGGTCAGGTTGGCCTGCAACGCCGCGCGAATGGCGCGCACATCAGCCCGCTCTTCAAAGGCAGGCCGGCCATATTCGGGCGGCAGGGCGGCATAATCGTGCCGAAAATCCACTTCTCCGGCACGGGTCACCACCACCACCGGTTTCAGGGGCCGCACGGCGCGCCTCCGGGTTTTCGCAGGCTGATCAGGCGGTGATACATCACCAGGCTGCCGGCCACCGCCACATTATAAGAAGGATAGTTGACCGATTCGATCTCCACCACACGGTTGCACAACCCGGCAATGCGCGGGCCCAGCCCGCTATCTTCTGCGCCCAACAGGTAGAGGGCACACTCGGGGTGCTTAAATTCGGCCAGCGGCTGGCCGCCCATCTCCACCCCCACCAACACGGCGCCCACCGGCCGCTGCGCCAGAAATTCTTCCAGCGAGAGATATTCCCGCAGGGGAATGTTGCGCTGTGTGCGGGTGGTATCCGTCGGCTGGCGCTTATACGGCCGGCCAATGGTAAAGATGCCCGCCGCGCCAAGCTGGTAGGCCGAGCGCCAGAGCGTGCCGATATTCAATTCATTGCGCGGTTGGTAAACACCAATCTCAAAATAAGGCATGGGGGGTTATTTGCGTCCCATTTCACGGGCGCGCTGTTGCGCCTGCTGCAAAGCAGCCCGCGCCGCGCTGCGGTTGGCCTCGGTGGCGGGGCCAATCATCTGCGCCAGTTCTTCAATGCGCGTTTCGCCTTCCAGCCCGGTCACCCGTGTGGCGGTGCGCCCGCCGGTGACCGCTTTGGCCACCCTGAAATGCTGATCACCATAGGCCGCCAGTTGCGGCAAATGGGTAATGCACAACACCTGGTGCGATCGGCCCAACTGCCACAGCTTTTCACCGATCACCGCACCCACCCGGCCGCCGATGCCCTGGTCAATTTCATCAAAAATCAGGGTCGACACATAATCGGCGCGCGCCAGAACATTTTTCAACGCCAGCATCAGGCGCGAAGTCTCGCCGCCCGAGGCAATCTTGACCAGCGGTTTCAGCCCCTCGCCCTGGTTGGGGGCGATCAGAAATTCCACCCGGTCGATGCCCGTCTCATCAAACGCCATCCGTTTGCCTTCAAAAGGCAGCCCATCAGCATGTTCGGCGCTCTGAAAATCCACTTTAAACTGCGCCCCGGCCATACTCAAATCAGCCAGTTCACGCTCCACCCCCTGAGCCAGGCTTTGCGCCGCCTTGCGCCGGTGCGCCGAAAGCACCCCGGCGGCCGCGGCCAGCTTCTCTAAAAGCTGCCCCTCCAGCGTCTCCAGCGCGGCAATCCGCTCGCCAGCATGGACGATGGTATCCAGTTTACGACGGGCCTCGTCGCCAAAGGCAATTACCGCCTCCAGCGAGCCGCCATATTTGCGCTTTAAATTGTGCAGCAAATCCAGGCGCTCTTCAAGCTGCTCCAAACGGCGCGGGTTGAATTCGATGGCTTCCTGATAATCCTGCAGGTCGCGGTTCAGATCACCCAGCAGTTCTGCTGCCGCATCCACCTGTTCGGCCAAACGCTGCAAGGCCGGATCAATGCGCGCCAGGTTGTGCACCAACTGCACCAACTGGCCCGAAAGATCTGAAAGCGCAGGCGCTTCGGGTGAGCCTTCATCCAACAACGACAGACACTGGCGGGTAAGCGAAGCCAGGTTCTCGGCGTTGGCCAGCCGGTCACGTTCACGACGCAGTTCTTCTTCTTCATCAACTTTCAAGCGCGCCGATTCAATTTCTTCGGCCTGAAACGTCAGCAGATCCATCCGCCGCAGCGCATCGGCCTCATCTTCACGCAGCGCTTTCAACTCGCGGCGCAGCACGTTCATCTGGCGATACAGGTCTTGATACCGGCTCAGATGGGTCTGGCTGCTGGCGTAGCGGTCTAACAGGCCAAGGTGTTGGCGCACCTGCAGCAGCGAGAGATGCTCGCTCTGGCCATGAATATCCACCAGATACTCGCCCAGTTCACGCAAGAGCGCAGTGCTGACGCTGCTGCCATTCACTCTTGCAATGGTGCGCCCCTCACGGCGCAGTTCGCGCGAGAGCACCACCGTGGTGGCGTCTTCCAGCAGATCTTCACGCTGCAAAATCGCGTTCACTTCACCCCGCACGGCCTCGGGAATGCTGAAAACACCCTCCACCTGGGCGCGGGCCGCCCCGGCGCGAATAAAGGTGGCGTCCACTTTGCCGCCCATCAGCGCCGTGATCGCATCCAGAATGATCGATTTACCCGCGCCGGTTTCACCGGTGAAGGTTGTCAGGCCCGAACCAAACTCCAGTTCGAGGGCCTCGATGATGGCAAAGTTTTCAATGCGAATTTCATTCAGCATAAGCGGCGCCCGTTAACGACGGAGTTGAATTCCACTCAGCCGGGAATAAACCGTTCCGGTTACCAGAAAAGTGTAGAGCCCTTGAAAGATCAACCCGAACAAACCCATTCCGGCAGCCCCCAGCGAACCCGCCAGGGCAACCCCCAGCACCCCGAGCAGCGAAAGCAGCAGCAGCGGCAGGCTGCCCAACACCGTGCCAATGACCGAAATTTGAAACAGTTTTTTTGAGCGGCGTTTCCGCACTGCCCAGCGAATTGCCTCGGCGATGATCACCCCGGCAAAGGGCGCCAGAAAAAGGGAAAAGAAACCCAGAAATTGGACCACATAGCTTCCGGCATAACCCAGCACGGCTGAGATGATGAAGGCCACAAAATAGTCACTGGTGACACTCGTATCAAACAACTTTTGCTGCGAGCGAATGCAGTCGCGGCAACGATAACCGGTGGGGGTTAACACCGCACATTCACTGCATATCGGCTTTTCACAGCGGTTGCAGCGCAGGCGGGTTTCGCGGTCGGCATGCCTGTAACAGGTTGTGGGTTGTAAGGTCGTCTGATCAGTCATTCATACCACCTGTAGTTGGATTTCTCTGCATATACTTGGCCAGATTACGATAAAAATAGCCCGGATCTTGAAAGCGAATAAACGTCACCGCATCACTGCTGGAGCAAACCCGCACCTCATCTGAGGGGTAAACCTCCACTGGCGAAGCGCCATCCACACTGACCACCGCCTCATGCTGGGTTTGCACTTTAATCGAAATGCATTCACCTTCCGAAAGGATGATCGCACGGTCCATCGACAGATGCGGCGCAACGGGAATCACCATGATATTGCGCAATTCGGGCGGCATCACCGGCCCGCCCACCGCCATGGCATAAGCCGTGGAGCCGGTGGCAGTGGAGACAATCAACCCGTCGGCGGTGTAATGGGTCAGATGATAGTTGTGCACATTTAAATTAAGCTGGATCGGGCGCACAAATTTTCCGCGGGTGATGACGATATCGTTAATCGCCTCCCAGCTTGCCATGCACTCGCCTGCGCGCCACAGCTCGGCATGGATCATCATGCGGTCTTCCATCCAGAAGTGGCCAGCCAATAGTTCCGGAATATGCGCACGCCATTCGCCGCGCTGCAGTTCAATTAGAAAGCCAAAATGACCCAGGTTAATCCCCAGCACCGGCAGATGGCCCGGCGCGCATAACCGGCCGGCGCGCAGCATGGTGCCATCGCCGCCCAGGGCAATTAACACATCAAATTCATGCGCCTGAATGCGGGTGCGCAGCGTTTCATCATACAGCGAGCCCAGCAAGAGGTCATCGATATCGCAGCCGCGCAGCATCTCGACCACAACTTTTGCCTCGGCTGCCGCGGCTGGCAGATCGGGGTGATAGGCCACCGCAAGGCGGCGGGGGAGCCAGGTTGGATTGCGCATGGGTTAATTATAGCCGCAAGTGCTGAAACTTAGAGGCGTTGTTGGTACAATCTCACACCTCAAATTTTTTGCCTGATCGGCTGGCGGCAAAAAACTGCTCTTCAAAATTCCATTCACCAGGATCAGGGAAGCGATTCTGTCCTAAAAGTGCTGTACACGCGCAAGCCCTGGTTGGTTGAACCGCAGTCTGGGTGATTGCGGATCTGGTTCCCGACGGTTATTAGGTAATACGTATTCGGCTGAAGCGGTGCGGCCGGGATGATTTCCACCCGGTCGTTTTGGTATGTCGTGGTCGCTATGCCAATCGTCCCGGCAACACTTCCCCGGACGGAGCAAAACTGGCTTTCGCATATCTCCAGGCTGATCAGCCGGTCATCGCCGTAGATAAGCGGGATCGGATCCATGGGCTGATTAAACAGAATAACCGGCTGAATGCCGACCAGAACATCGACGGCATCATTTTGCGGGGTAATGCTCAAAACATACCCATTGATCGGATCGGGCTCAGAACAGCCGCCGGCGATGGCAGTTGGAACCTCTGTCAGGGTCGGGTCTGTTACAGGCGTTTCAGAACCGGTAACCGGATCGGTGGGCGTTATCGTGGTGGGCTCGGGGGTAATT
>CAZQLE010000009.1:0-37613 GCA_964593905.1 uncultured Anaerolineaceae bacterium
CACCACAGCAGCATCGAGCTGAGCTGGGAACCGATCGCCAACGCCGATAGCTACATTTTGAACTGGACCACCAACCCGGCCCAGTGGGACCAGCATGTGATCGATGACCTGACCACCAACCGGGCAGAGTGGCAAGATACCAACCCCGACGGTGTGATTTACTGGCGGGTGGCCGGCAAAAACACAAATTATAACGACCCCGCCAACCGCCTGTGGGGTGAGACGCATGTCTTCACCGTTGACCGCACCGCACCGCTGCCCCCGGCCAGCCTCAATCCGCAGGGCGGCGCAGCCATCATCGGGTCGCCGGAATTAAACTGGCAATCGCCGGGCGCAAACCGCTTTATGGTCGCCGTCTACCGCACAGCAGAGGCCCCCGAAAACCTGGCCTTTATCCTTAATGACACCCCGGCCAACAGCGTTAAACTCCCCGCCCTGCCCGACGGTGACTATCTGTGGACCGTTAAAGCCGGCGACACAGCCGGAAACTGGTCGGATGTGGCGAGTGCGCTGTTCACCATCACCGAAGCCATCCCCGATCAACCGGCGCTGATCACCCCTGAAAACAAACAGGCCACCCGCTTCCCCACTTTGCGCTTCACCTGGCTGCCCTCGGCTTTTGCCGAAAGTTACGAACTGCAAATTGCCACCACAGGCAGCTTTGCCAGCCCGGTGCTCGATGAAACCTTGAGCAGTACCACCAGAGACGCCTACCTGCGCGACGGCCTGTATTACTGGCGGGTACGCGGCATTAATCCCAACGCCCTGCCCGGCGCCTGGTCGGCGGCTCGAAGCGTCACCGTTGATACCCAGCCCCCGGCTGCGCCCGCCCTGTCATCGCCCGGCAACAACGCCGTCTTAACCGGCATGCCGGTCTTGAGATGGTCAGCGGTGCCCGGTGCGGTCAAATATGCCCTCACCATCAACGACCATCGCGATGCGTTGGAATTCTACACAATCAACGATCTGACCAAAACCTCATTCCAACCCACCTTCCTCAAGCCCAACACCACCTATACCTGGGACCTGCGCGCCTATGATGCTGCCGGCAATGAAAGCGCGCGCAGCAAGCCGTTCACCTTCTCCATCGGCAAGGCTTTGCCGGGCAAAGTAACCCCGTTGGCCCCTGCAAACAACACCCTGCTGGGCGCCCGAGACCCCGAAACCATCCTTTTCACCTGGAAAGCAGACGCCAACGCTGCCCTTTACCAGCTCGAAGTCAGCCCGGATATCACCTTTGCCAGCCAGAAAACCGCCTATGAGATTCAGTCGCCGCACACCAGCCTGACAGGTGATCACCCCGCAGACGGCATCTATTACTGGCGCGTGCGGGCAGTGAATGCCGATGGCGTGGCCGGCGTCTGGAGCCTTGTGAACCGCTTCACCCGGGATCTCGCCGGTCCTGCCGCCCCGGTGTATAAAACCCCGCTGGCCGCGGCCAGCGTCACCGGCATCCCCACCTTTAGCTGGCTGACCTCCGCCAGTGCAGTGGCATACCAAATCCAGATCGTCTCGAACAGCGATCCGGCCCGGATAATCTATCAAAGCGGCACACTCAAAGCCACTTCCCACAAACCTGCCTATATGGAGGCCGGTCAATACGGCTGGCAGATGCGCGCCGTCGACGCCGCCGGCAATTGGGGCAACTGGGGAACGATCCGCGCGGTCACGGTGCTACCGCAAAGACCTGCCGCCGTAAAGCTGCTCAGCCCGGCCAACAAATCCTTTAACACCAGCCTGGTGCAGGAATTGAAATGGGGGCCGGCTGCCTTTGCCCGCAGCTATGAACTTGCCCTTACCAGCGACGCCGCCTTCACCCACCCCATTGCAGCCGAACTGATCGGGAAAGAAATCAGTGGCTTAAGTTATACGGCCGTCTTCCCCGGCGAAGGCAAATATTACTGGCGTGTGCGCGGCTGCGATCAGAATGATCTGGTCAGCCCGCCCGCGCACCTCTGCGGCCCATGGAGCGCCGTGGCATACCTGACCGTTGACACCCAGGCACCGGCCATCCCCGGCCCCATCGCTCCTGCGGCCACATTCACCGGCAGCCCGCTCTTCAAATGGAGTGCGGCAGCAGGTGCAAAGACCTACGACTTCCAATTGTTGCAACCGGGCCTATCGGTCTGGCGCTATGAAAAGCGCGGGCTGACCAGCCCATCGCACGCGCCCACTCCGCCGCTGACAGCGGGCAGTTACACCTGGGCAGTGCGCGCCTGCGATGCGGGCGGCAACTGCTCGGCCTGGAGCACAGCCCGGGCGCTGCAAATCAACCCGGCCGCACCCCGCAGCCCCATTCCGCTGGAACCGACCGCCAACAAGGTTCTGCGTGACCCCAAAGTCACCCTGCGCTGGAATTCGGTGGCTTATGCCAGCCAATATGTGGTGCAGGCATCCAGTTCTTACCTCTTCGCAGCCGGCGCAACAACCGAAGCCGTCACCGGCGCGAGCGACAACCCCTTTATGACTTCGCCCTATGCCGGTGCAGCCCAGACCGGTTGGGTCTACTGGCGCGTAAAGGCCTGCAACTCGGCCAACGTGTGCAGTGCATGGAGCAAGACCGTCAGCTACTATATCGACCGCACCGCCCCCTCTGCGCCGATCCTGGTCGGCCCGGCTGATAAAACCGGCGGGTTGAAATCGATCCCCACCCTTAGCTGGAAGGTTCCTGTGCCCGATACCCGCGGGTATGTGGTCAAAATCGAGCAGTTGGATCAGGATGATAACATCCTCAACACCCGCCAGATCTCTGGAATCAGCACAACCAGCTTCAAGCCCACCAGTCTGATGAGCGGAACGTACCGCTGGTCTGTGGCGGCGGTGGATGCGGTGGGGAACCAGGGTGCATTCTCAACCCCGCGCACCTTTAGCCTGACCAGCCTGACGGCCCCCGCGCCCACCCTGACCGGCCCGCTAAACGGGAAGAAAACCAACCGCTATCCGGTGTACCTTGACTGGGCTGAAATGTCCGGCGTTCATCGCTTCCAGGTGCAAATCTCCAAATCGCCCAACTTTGAACCCTCCGAACAGATAACCGAGGTATTTGATGTGGAGGACGAGACAACTTTTGAGTATGGTGTGGGTGCATACAACACAACGTTCTACTGGCGGGTGCGCGCCTACGATGCAGATGACAACCCCGGCGCTTTCTCCAATGTCTACACCTTTATCGTCGACACCCTCAAACCCGGCATGGTGCCCGAGGCCGGCCGCTCGCCGGTCAACAACGCCGTGCTGACCACCCTTGCGCCGCGCTTCGTCTGGCAGGCCGTGAGCGACGCCGCGACCTACGATCTAATCATTTCCACCTACCCCGGCACCATTGCCCCCCTGATGCAGGTAAAGCGCATCAGCACCAACGCCTATCAACCGGCCAACCTGCCCGCCGGAAAATACTACTGGATGGTGCGCGCCATCGACGCGGCCGGGAACCGCTCCAACTGGAACACCCCCCTGCCCTTTACGGTGAAGTAGCGCCTTAAGCACAGAAACCAAAAAAATCGTGAGCCGAAATTCAAACCGGCTCACGATTTTTTATCACTTTGGGTAACGCCGTCATGCAATCGCAGCACACAAATCGCAACGAAAGGGTCGCCCGATTCACTTTTGCCCCATAAACAAAACAACCCCGACCCAAAAAACATCGGAGTTGTTCCACCTTCAGTTGGTGTGGCGAGGGTGGGAGTCGAACCCACGACCAAGGGCTTATGAGTCCCCTGCTCTGGCCACTGAGCTACCTCGCCTCAAGCGATGGCAATCTTACTACACCCCCAAAATTTTGTCAATAAATTACGGTCTGTAATTTTCTTACGGCAGGTAAGCACAGCGAAACCCCCGATTCTCTCCCGGAGAATCAGGCGCATGTGCAAAACGGCGTGTTACCCGCGCCTCGCGAGGATCATCGTGAAAGCCCGCCCCCTTGAGCACTTTCTCTGCCCCCTGTTCGGGACCCTGTGGGTTTTCGACGGGGAGTTTCTTGAAATTGTTGGTAAACCAGTCCCACTGCCATTCACGCACATTGGAATCCATGTCTAACACACCGAATGGGGAGGCGCCCTTCGGCAGTGAACCGACCGCAATGGTGTGCCCCCCGTGGAAATCGCCCACATTGGCCTGTTTCGATCCAGGCGGATTTTTACCCCACGGATATTTATATTGCCCTCCACCGGCCGCCAGTTCCCACTGCGCTTCGGTGGTCAGCCGCCCCCCCACCCACGCGCAGTAGGCAGCGGCGTCATTCCAGGCCATATACACCACAGGGTGGTTGCCATAGGCCGGGTCATAATAATGCGGGTTTGTATCGCGACTGCACGGCACATTGCAGGCCCCGGCTTCTACACAACGCGCATACATGGCGTTGGTCACCGCCGTTTGATCAATCCAAAAAGAATCCACCGCCACCTTATGCCGGCTGCCATCCGTCCAATCGGGGTAACCGGCGCCCATCATAAATTCCATCCCGGCGATATAGATCTGGGTCATCCCGGTCAACGCTGAAACCCGGCTGGCGCCCGCCAGGGGTGTCGGCGTCTGGGTGGGTGTGATGGTGGGCGTAATAGTCGGGGTCTGGGTGGCGGTGGAACTGGGCGTGGGGGTAAAAGTCGGTGTGGCCGTGGGGCCGTTAATCAAATCTGCCAGCGCACCGCCCGGCAAAATACCTTCCGGGGTGGGCGTTTCGGTACCCGCTGCCTGAACAAGGGCCGAAAACGGGTGCTGAACATGATCCAGAGTTTTCAACAGGGTCAGAGAGAAATCCAAAACCAGCAGTGCAAGCACCACGACGCTAAAAGCCAGCAGGCCGGTGCGGATTGGGTTGGATTGCTGCCAGGGCGAAGTTTTCATAAGTGAGGTTCCAGGCTCCTGATCATGTCAGAGAGAGCACATTTACCTCACAGATGCAACATCAATGCCAAAACCCGGCAATTAATCAAAACCCAATCGGCGCTCCTTCAACGACACAAACCGGCTGCCGCCAATCACCAGGTGATCCAAAACAGGGATATCCATCTGCCGGCCCACCAGCACTGCGCTGCGGGTGAGCTGAATATCTTCCGGGCTGGGTGATGGGTCACCACTGGGATGGTTGTGGATCATAATGATCGAGGCCGCATTCTGCTGAATGGCCGGGCGAAACAACTCGGCAATGCGCACCGTGGATGAATTGAGCGAACCCTTATACAACCGTTCAATACGGTTTACCCGGTTGCGTGTGTCTAATAACAGAACCCAGAGTTCTTCGTGGATCAGACTGCTCATCTCATACTGCACCAGGTCAGCCGCATCTTTTGGGCTGGAAATCGGGGTGCGGGTTTCCACCTGCAGATCACTGGCCAACCGCCGCCCCAGTTCCAAGGCAGCCATGATCTGAGCTGCTTTGGCAGGCCCCACACCGTGCAGGGTGCTGATCTCTGCAAAAGAGGCTTTTTGCAGCCCGGCCAGCCCTCCAAACGTGTTCAACAGGCGATGGCCCATCTGGACGGCGTTTTCGCCCACCACGCCTACACGCAGCAAAATTGCAAGCAGTTCGGCAGAATTTAAAGCCCGCGCGCCCACCTCGGCCAGCCTTTCGCGGGGCCGGTCGCTTTCCTGCAAATCCATAATCCGGTAGTTCGATGCTGCCATGATGCTCTCCATCGGTTATAAAATTCGGGCTTTTCCCCACACCAGAGAAATTACGCTAACTATAGCCAAGACTGCAAAAACGGGCAAGTCAAAGCAGCATCTCACTTTTGATAACAATCCAAAAAACACAAACCCCTGAAATCTCCCGCTGTGCCCTGCTCATTCCCCGGTTTTGGAGGCGAAAAGCAGACCCACCCGCTTCAAAACCCGCGGGCCGTCTTCTTGATGGCAACTTCCAATAAGCCGGGCTTGCCTTGATTGTTTCACAGCCAACCATGCTATAATTCTCTCATCGGAGGCGCTCGCCATGAACCTTGATCCAGCCGCCCTCAGCAACTTGATCACCATTCTCACCGCCTTTGCGGCCGCCTTTTTAGCCGCGCTCTGGTTCAGTCTAATCATCTGGACCTACCGCGATATTCGCCAGCGCACCCGCGATACTTTGATCCATATCCTCGCAGCGCTGGTGGTAGCCGTTCTGTTCCTGCCTGGCATCTTAATTTATCTCATTTTGCGTCCTCCGCATTCTCTGGATGAAGAGTATCAACGCTCATTGGAAGAAGAAACCCTGTTGCAAAGCATCGAAGAAAAGCCTTTGTGCCCGGGCTGCGCCCGACAGGTTAAAGAAGACTGGCAGGTCTGCCCCGGCTGTCACACCAAATTAAAAAAAGCCTGCCATCACTGCGGTAAATTAATGGAACTGCCCTGGAATTTATGCCCCTACTGCGGCACACCCGCCCCCGGCATGCGGCGTGAAAACATTACCATCGAAGAAGCCCTGCGGTCTCTGCCATCCGAAGATAATGAACGCGCATAGATCCCCGGGCGAGACCTGTGCGTAAAATCCGCATTTTGGGGTGTGAGTACGCAAATCTACTCACACCCCAAAATGCGGAAAACAATTACCAGATTTACCAAAGATGGATGCCGGATTATTTAAGAAAATATACGCTTAAGGTTATAATTTATCTATGCCGATTTCCGCACCTTACCAACCTGTCGATTACTTGATTATCGGGCACATCACCAAAGATCTAACCCCGGCGGGATATCGCCTGGGGGGCACGGTTACCTATGCGGCGCTGACTGCACAGGCGCTCGGTTTACGGGTGGGGGTGGTCACTTCATGTGAACCAACCCTGGATCTTTCCATTTTGGACGGAATTGCCGTTTGCCTTCACCCTGCCGCCGAAACAACCACCTTTGAGAACGTTTATACCGCCGGCGGCCGCACCCAGACCCTGCTCAAGCGCGCAAAAACACTCACCCCCAATCTGATCCCGGCTGAATGGCAAGATACAGCCGTGGTTCATCTGGGACCCGTAGCCCAGGAGGTATCTCCCGATCTTGGCGGTGCTTTCCACAAGTCGTTGATTGGTCTTACCCCGCAGGGCTGGCTGCGCAACTGGGATGCCCGGGGGCAAGTTCACTTCAAGCTTTGGCCCGCAGCGCACCAGATGATCCACGCTGCATCGGTCACCATTCTGAGCATCGAAGATGTCAGCGGTGATGAACATCAGATCGATCTGCTGGCTCAAGAGACAGGTTTACTGGTCGTTACAGAAGGTGTGCAGGGTTGCCGCATCTATTGGAATGGAGATGTCCGCCGGATTAAACCAGACCCGGTGGAAGAAGTGGACCCAACAGGGGCAGGGGATATTTTTGCAACCGCATTCATCACCCGCCTGAATATCACCCGCGATCCTTGGGAAGCAGCTCGTTTTGCAAACCAGATCGCATCAAAATCCGTCACGCGCGCAGGGCTGCTCGGGATTCCAACCCCCGCAGAAGTCCGTGCAGCGATGATCCAGATCATGAATTGACAAAGAACTATGGCGCGAATTTATACACTTGTCAACCAAAAAGGGGGGGTCGGAAAAACCACCTCAGCCATCAACCTGGCAGCATATCTGGGCTATTATGGTCAACGGGTGCTGCTGGTTGATCTGGACCCCCAGGCCAATGCGACCTCATCTCTCGGGGTGGATAAACGCACGATAAAATCTGGTTCGTATGAGGTTCTCATCGGCGCCACACCCCTTGGCAATCAAATATTGCATAACCCCCGCTTCAAATTATCGCTTCTGCCCGCCTCACCGGCGCTGGCTGGCGCCGAAGTTGAGCTAATTGAAATGGCCTCCCGCGAAACACGGCTAACCCAGGCGCTCGAACCGGTTATTAACCGTTATGACTATATTCTCATTGATTGTCCGCCTTCGCTCAGTTTATTGACCATCAATGGCCTGGTCGCCGGAAAAAACGGCGCCATCATCCCGGTGCAATGCGAATATCTGGCGCTGGAAGGTCTGAGCCAGTTAACCCAGACCATTCAACGCGTGCAAACCGTCTTTCCCGAGGTGCAGGTGCGCGGCGTCATCTTGACCATGTATGACGGTCGCACCCGTCTGGCGCTCGATGTGGTGGCCGAAGTGCGGCGCTTTTTCCCCGACCGGGTGTTTCAATCCATTATTCCCCGCAGCATCCGGCTGGCCGAAGCGCCTTCCTACGGTCAGCCCATTTCGGTTTATGCCCCCGATTCCACGGCATCAAAGGCCTATCAGGCACTGGCATACGAGATTCTCGAACAAGACGGGATTCACATCCCGATACCCCAAGAATAAACAGCGGAGTTGCAATGAGCCGAAAAGGTGGATTAGGTAAAGGTCTGGACGCACTGCTTCCTGAGAATATCCCTTCTCAGGTGGGTGGGGCCGCGCTGTTCGTGCCCACCCGCCAGGTAGTGCCTAATCCACGTCAGCCGCGTTTAATCATGCGCGACAATGATCTGAATGAACTGGCCGAATCAATCCGCGAACATGGCATCATCCAACCGCTGATCGTCACGCAAGACTTCAACAATGATCAATATATTCTGATCGCGGGTGAAAGGCGTCTGCGCGCAGCGGCCCTGGCCGGGTTGGATACAGTTCCGGTCATTGTGCGCCATGCCACCGATCAAGAAATGTTGGAAATTGCCCTGATCGAGAACGTTCAGCGGGCCGACCTTTCGCCATTAGAGACCGCCGAGGCTTTTCGACACCTCGAAGAAGATTTTGGGATGAAGCACGAAGAAATTGCTGCACGGGTGGGCAAAAGCCGCACGGCTGTCACCAACACACTGCGCCTGCTCAAACTACCCGAATCGGTACAAAGCGCGCTCAATGCGGGCCTGGTCACCGAGGGGCACGCCCGCACCCTGCTGGCGCTGAACTCGCCACAAGCGCAGGCATCGGCGCTGCAAACCATTCTCAAGCTGGATCTAACCGTCCGGCAGACCGAAGAACTGGTTCGCAAGCTAAATGGCAGCAAACCCGCCGCGCACATCGGCAAAGAGCCTCCGGCAGAGATTCGTGACCTGGAAGACCGTCTGATGCAATCCACCGGCACACGTGTTTCGCTGCGGCACGGAAAAAAGGGCGGCACCATTACTTTCCATTACTATTCAGAAGAAGAGCTGGATGCCTTAGTCCAGCGCATCACCCGGGAGTAATCAACCAATGCGCATCCTGACCCATGCCAAAATTTATACGATGGATATCCATCAACCCACTGCTGAAGCAATGGCTATTGATGGAGATCATATTTTCGCCGTTGGCACCACAGAAGAAATCAATCATCTGGTCGGTCCCGGTGTACCCGTTGAAGATCTCGGCGGGGCGGTCATCTTACCCGGTCTGACAGACAGTCACCTGCATCTTGAAAATTATGCCCTCGCGCTTTCGATGGTCGATTGTGAGACCCCCACCAAAGAAGAGCTGCTGCGCAGAGTTGCCGAACGCGCCGCCATCACCCCGCCGGGTGAGTGGATCCGCGGACACGGTTGGAACCAGCATGTATGGGAAGGTGGTTTTGGCAGCAAAGAAGAGCTCGACCGGGCAGCGCCCAACCATCCCGTTTTTCTCACCCAGAAGTCGCTCCATGCGGCATGGGCCAATACGGCCGCACTGAACGCGGCCAATGTGCATGAAAACACCCCCGACCCCCTCAACGGCGTAATTGAGCGGCGTTCCGATGGTTCCTTAACCGGGATTCTATTTGAAGAAGCTTATGTCATGGTCGAAAAAACCATTCCCGAAGACAGTCTAACCCGGCTCGCTGAAAACCTGGATCATGCACAAAGTGCATTATGGAAACTGGGCATAACCGGTGTGCACGACTTTGACCGGCGGCGCTGTTTTGCTGCCCTGCAAATGCTGCATAGCGCCCAAAAACTACAATTGCGGGTGCTAAAGAGCATCCCCCGCGAAAACATCCCCCATGCTGCCGCCCTGGGCTTGCGCACCGGGTTTGGAGACGATATGCTGCGCATCGGCGCGGTTAAGATGTTTGCCGATGGTGCGCTTGGGCCAAAATCGGCCGCCATGTTCCAACCCTATCAGGGCGGCGACCAGAACGGCATGCTTTTTATGGACGAAGAAGAGCTGTTTGAAAACTTCCAGTCTGCCGCCAGCAACGGCTTTAGCATCGCCATTCACGCCATCGGCGACCGGGCCATTCACCATGTGTTGAACGCCTACGGGCAATTGCGAGATTATGAAACCAACCACCAACTGCCCCACCTGCGCCACCGCATTGAACATGTTCAGCACCTGCACCGCGAAGATATTCCCCGCCTGGCACGATATCAGTTGACCGCCTCTGTGCAGCCCATTCACGCCACGTCAGATATGTTCACAGTGGATCGTTACCTGGGTGATCTGGGACAATACGCTTATGCTTTCCGTTCGTTGTTAAATGCCAGCACCGCTTATTGCTTTGGCTCCGATGCGCCGGTTGAACAACCCAATCCTTTCTTTGGCATTCACGCAGCGGTCACCCGCCAACGCCCCGGCGGAGACCCCGATCCAAACGGCTGGTACCCACAGCAGCGCTTATCGCTGCAAGAAGCACTGGCCGGTTATACGGTTGGAGCAGCATATGCCGCCGGCAATGAAGACCGCGCCGGGAAAATCAAAAAAGGCTATCTGGCCGACCTCATCGTTTTAGATCAAGATCCGCATAAAATTTTGCCGGAACAGCTCCATGCCCTGCTCCCTTCGGCGACAATGGTCGCCGGGAACTGGGTGTGGCATTCTTGATGCAACCTATGAGTGATACGACTTACCTGACCCCCGAGGTACTGGTTCCACGCATTGGAGATGCGCTGGTGGAAAGAGGTTTGCTTTCTCCTGAAGACCTCACGCGAGCGTTGGAGATTCAAAACAAGCTTCGAGAATCTGGACAAAAACCACCCCTGCTGGGTCAGATTCTGATTCAAGAAAATTTGATCGACCGGGCCAGTCTCGATTATGTGGTCACCGATCAGGTAATTAAACTGAAAACAGCGCTGCAAGACGCCAATGCACAGTTAGAGCTGCGTGTTCAGCAGCGCACCGCCGAGCTCGAAAACGCACTGCGTCAGCTTTCAGAATTGAGTGAGCTAAAAGCGAATTTTGTCGCCAATATTTCACATGAGCTGCGCACTCCGTTAACCCACCTCAAGGGCTATCTGGAATTGTTCATCGCCGGAGATATGGGTGAATTGCAAAACGAGCAGATGCGGGTGATGACCACCATGCTCCGCTCAACCGAACGATTGGAGCGTTTAATCGAGGATTTGATCAATTTTTCAAGCACGGAAAGTGGTCAAATTACCCTGCGCCGTAAAAAGGTGGATGTATCCCCTATCTGTCGTGAGGTTATCCGCCGTTCCATTGAAAAGGCCTCCCGGCAGGGTGTCAGGCTCGATCTGGAGTGTCTGACCAGAATGCCGCCCATTGTGGTCGACGAAGAGAAAATCTTATGGGTGCTGATGCATTTGATCGACAACAGTGTCAAGTTCACCCCCACCGGAGGCAAGGTAACCCTGCGCGCTTTTCGCGAAGATAATTTTCTTCACTTTGAAGTTGAAGATACCGGAATTGGTATTGCAGAAGACCAGTTGGCAAAAATCTTTGATCCTTTTTATCAAGTCGATGGCAGTTCCACACGCAAATATGGCGGGACCGGTCTGGGTCTTGCCCTCGCAGCCAAAATCATCAAAGCACATGGTTCCGTCATCCAGGTACAATCTGAGCTAGCACAGGGCAGTAAATTCTATTTCATACTGCCTATTGAGCAGAAGAACGAGCCCACAGAAATGGTTTCATGAAAAGGGTGTGAGAGACGAGGGGATTCATGTGTGCTTTACCAACATCAATGCCAGAGGTGCAAACCGGTCATTTATATCAAATCAGTCGGTTGGTCGTTCAGGCTGCAGAGTGGAAACCAGCGCTGGATGAAATTGTTCAGTTAATGCGCGAGATTCTGATTTTCGACAATCTGGTGGTGTACTTTTCTCACGCACAAAATTCCAGCCTGGATGTGATGTATGCCAAAGCACTGGGCCGGGGACGCGGTCGAGAAGCCGATATCTCCTGGGGTGAAGCGCTGGCACTGCGCATTAATGAGCAGCCACGCATCATTCTTGAAGAGCCCGAAGAAAAACCAGGTGAAAATCGATTGCAGCGGCCTTACCTGCTTGGTGTTCCCCTGTGCATCAGCGATCACCACCTCGGGGCGATGATCTTAATTCGCTTCGGCGGACCGCCCTTCTTGCAGGAAGATGTTGATCTTTCTGAATTCATTGGCAATCAAATCGGGCTGCTGGTCGAACGGCAAATGATCCAACAAATCAATGCCAATCTTGAATCACGCCGGCAGCAGATGCAGCTTCAAGATGATTTTGTCTCAAACATATCGCATGAATTGCGCAGCCCGCTCGGGTTCATCAAAGGCTATACCACCACCCTGTTAAGATCAGATACCACCTGGGACCCCAAGACCCAGTATGAATTTCTTCAAATCATCGATCAAGAAACAGACCATTTACAAGAATTGATCTCAAACCTGCTCGATTCCTCGCGCCTTCAGTCCAATCAACTGGTCATGCGTTTTCAACCGGTGCGGTTGGAATCGCTGCTCAACGATGTGCTGGCCCAGGCGCGGCTTCACCATCCGGGTCTCGAAATCGAATTGATCCAGAAAACCCGCAATCTGGTCCCAATTTATGCCGATCCGCGCCGGTTGGCCCAGGTGTTTGAAAATTTGATCAGCAATGCGGTCAAATATGCTCCCGGAAGCAAAATAATCATGAAGGTCGAACAAGATTCCGAAGGAGCGCTGATTTCAGTTAAGGATGAGGGACCGGGGATTCCGGCCCACTATCACAATTCCATTTTTGACCGGTTTTTCCGGGTTCCCGAGTCATCACAGGCGCATGGCTCCGGGCTGGGATTGTACATTTGCAAACAGATTGTAGAGGCTCATTCCGGTAAAATTAATGTAGACTCTGAACCGGGCATTGGTACAAAATTCTACATCTTTTTACCCTACCAACAACCGGACCTTCCGGTAGAATAAATGAAGGAGATGCCCCATGACTTTAATCCTGGTTGTTGATGATGAAGCTTTATACCAACATCTGCTGAAGGTAAACCTTGAAAAAGAAGGGTATGAGGTGATGACCGCCAGCAATGGCGAAGATGCGTTGGAAGTAATTTCAGGCCGGCAACCCGACCTGGCGATCCTCGATATCTCCATGCCAAAATTGGACGGTATTCAGACCTGTGAACGAATTCGCCAGTTTTCAAATTTACCCATCATTTTCCTCACCGCCCGCGGCGAAGAGCAAGACCGCGTGCGGGGTTTAAATGTGGGTGCAGATGATTACGTAGTAAAGCCCTTTTCAGCAACCGAATTGGTCGCCAGAGTTCGGGCAGTGCTGCGCCGCGCACATACCGTCGATCAGGTTACCCAGACCCGTTACTTTACCCACGGAAACTTAAAAATCGATTTTGCCCGCGCCGAAGTATGGAAAGACAACAAACCGGTTTTTCTATCGGCTACAGAATATCGTCTGTTGATTCAATTTGCACATCATGTTGGTCAGGTGTTAACCGCCGAAGACCTGCTGGTGGCTATTTGGGGGCCCCAGTATCGGGAAGACAAAGAAATTTTATGGGTCAGCATCGCCCGCCTGCGCCAGAAATTGGAAGACAACCCGCATTCACCCCAACACATTGTTACCCGTGCCGGACTGGGTTATTTAATGCCGCCGGTGGAAAAGTAACCTGTTTTAACTTTGTAATTCGATTTAATCTGGGAGATCGGCCATGTTTTCATCATTAGAAGACCGCGGAAAAATTTTTACCCGTGTCGTTTCCAAGGCCCCGGTAGAAGTGTTGATCCTCACGAATGTCGGTTCGTTATCCATTAAAGGAAATTTTCATGTGCGCGCCGGTGAGCGAATTTTGGACCAGCTCAATGAGGTGGGGGCGTTTGTACCCATCACCGAGGCCGAAATTCAATATGGCGATGGCAGACCCACACAGTACAGCGCGTTTATCATGCTGAACCGCGATCAAATCACCATGATGATCCCTACCGAAGATTTGAAAAATTCAGAGCAAACAACATGAATAACCCAGGTAATGCTGCTCGCGCCCCAGAGGTAGCAAAACTAAAGGCATACCTCATCAATATGGTCTCCCGAGAAATGGAGGCCAACCCTCCCGCTCCGGCCGAACGAAGACAGGTTCTGATCCAACTGCTCCAACAAAGTTATCAGAACACGCGCCTGCAACTGCCCAATACCCTGCGAGACCAGCTCTTTCACGAGATCGTAGACGAACTGCTCGGCTTTGGGCCGCTTCAGCCGCTTCTCGATGACCCTGAAATTACCGAAGTCATGGTCAACGGCCCCAACAAGGTGTATGTCGAAAAGAAAGGGCGTCTGACCAAAACCAGTATCCGCTTTGAAAATGATCAGGCGGTACTCAGGGTGATTGACCGCATCATTTTGCCGCTTGGGCGCCGCATCGATAGCGACAGCCCCACGGTGGATGCACGTTTACCAGATGGTTCGCGCGTCAATGCGGTCATTCCCCCCGTCTCAATTGATGGCCCCAGCATCACCATCCGTAAATTTGGCAAAGGGAAGCTGAGTATTGAGCAATTGATCCAATACGGCAGCATTACCGGCCAGATGGCAGAATTCTTGCGGGCCTGCGTCGTATCGCGTTTAAACGTGGTGATATCGGGTGGAACAGGGTCGGGGAAAACCACCCTGTTGAATGTGCTGTCAAGTTATATACCCGATGACGAACGCATTGTCACCATTGAAGATGCCGCAGAGCTCCAATTGCAACAGGATCATGTCTTGCGCATGGAGACCAAACCGCCCAATTCGGATGGCCGAAATATGGTGACCATTCGCGACCTGGTGCGCAATTCGCTGCGTATGCGCCCTGATCGAATCGTGGTCGGTGAATGCCGCGGCGGTGAGGCGCTGGATATGCTTCAGGCAATGAACACCGGGCATGATGGCTCTCTGACCACGCTGCATGCCAACACACCGCGTGACGCCATTTCGCGCATGGAAACCATGTGTCTCATGGCCGGCATGGATATGCCGCTTAAGGTAATTCGCGAACAAATTGCCTCAGCTGTCGATTTAATTGTGCAGCAGTCGCGCCTGCGTGATGGCAGCCGCAAGGTTACCGCAATCACCGAAGTGGCCGGTATGGAAGGCGACACCGTGGTGATGACCGATATCTTCCGCTTTGAGCAAACAGGCGTAGATAAATCGGGCAAAGTTCTGGGTGAGCTGCGCCCCACCGGAATTCGCCCGTTGTTCTCACAAAAACTGGATGCAGCCGGTTTCCACCTTGGCCCCGAGGTCTTCGGCGCCAATCTATCAGAAATGCTGGGCGGAAACCGCCGCAGATGAAAATGCTATAATGAATCCATTCTTGCAATACAGGTGGTGTGGATGAACAAATATCAAGCCATAATCAATATTCGAACCAGAAAAATCGGTCTTCTGCTGCTGGATGTGCGCACAGCGGCGCACCGTTCAGCAGAGGCATGTGCAGCGCTGTTAAATCTCTCTCTGGATCAATATTTGGCCTATGAAAAAGGGCGCACCGCCCCCTCTTTGCCAGAACTCGAGGCTTTGGCCGTCTTTCTGGGTGTTTCACTAAAGCATTTCTGGGGCAGTCAGGCCGTCTCTGCCGCTCCGTCTGAGGCGATAAAGCCGGTAGACCCGCGATTAATCCAGATCCGCACCCGCATCCTGGGTGCAAAGATACGCCAGGAGCGTTCGGCGAAAGAAATCAGCCTCGAAGTGTTCTCTGAAATCACAGGGCTGCCCGCCGAAACACTGGAAATGTTTGAACTGGGAAGGACCCGCTTGACCACCCCCCAGTTGGAAGCCTGTTGCGCTGCCCTGGGGTTACAGATCGAAACGCTGTTCGAGCCCTCCCGCGTCCAAATTCAACAGGAAAACATTGTGCAATTTAAAGATTTGCCCGAAGAGCTTCAAAATTTCGTCAGCAAACCAATCAACCGCCCCTATCTCGAACTTGCCGTTCGGCTGTCTGAGATGTCGGTTGATAAACTTCGCCTGATCGCTGAAGGTTTACTGGAAATCACTTATTGATGAGGTACGCATGACCGAAGCATTCAACGACCGGGCCAACGAGCTGAATCAGCAGGCGCAAACGGCCTACGGCCAGAACCAATATGTCAGAGCAGCCGAGTTGTTTGAAGCCTGCCGTCAGGCCTGGTTGGCAGCCGGAAATTCAGTTGAAGCGGCTGAAGCGCAAAGCAATCAGAGCGTGGCATGGCTTCAGGCGGGTGAGATCGCCAAAGCCATGCAAACCTGCACCGGGGCCGAGGCCGTTTTTGCCGCCGCCGGAGACCCCCACCGCCAGGCATTTGCGCTCGGAAACCAGGCCATGATTTATGATGCCGCCGGGAAACTGGATGAGGCCGAGGCCAGTTATCGAGCCTGCGCCGACTTGCTAAAGCAAATCGGTGATCGTGAAAATCGTTCGACCACCCTTCGCCATCTTTCTGCCCTGCAGCTCAAACGCGGCAAACAACTCGAAGCCCTGGCAACCATGGATCTTGCGCTTGAGGGTCAGAAAAAGCTTTCACTCCGCGAACGTTTTTTGAAAAAGTTGTTAAAAGTCCCTTTCCGAATGCTATCCTGATTTTTCGATCCTTTTTCAACTACCTGTCGTAGGAGAATATGGCACAAAAAATCTGCTTGCGGCAAGCTGAACCCGGTGATTTTCAAACCCTCTCTGCCCTGGTCAATAATGAATTTTATGTCCATCGCCATCTCGATTGGCGCTCTCCGCTCGATTGGTTAGAAACCCCTCCTTTCTGGTTATTGGAAAACCCGGCCAATAATCATCTCCTGGCAGCCCTTTCAATGGCCCCAGACCCGCCTGGTGTCTCGTGGGTGCGTTTATTTGCCGTCAGCGGGATGCTGGATCTGGCGGAAGTATGGCAAGATTTACTGACGCCCTGTCTGGACGAACTGCACCGCCTGCAGCCAGGGTGTACGGTTGCCGCAGTGGTGGTGCATAGCTGGTTTGAGCGCATCCTGCAACAATCCAAATTTAAACACACCCAGGATATTGTCGTCCTCGCCTGGAATGATCAGCCGCTGCCAGCTTACCCGCTGCCGCCTGAGCTTTCACTGCGTGAAATAAAAGATGCCGACCTGGAAAAAGTCCACTACCTGGATAATTTGACCTTTGCCCCGTTGTGGAGTCTTTCACCAGACGGGCTGCGACGCGCTTATCAGCAATCTTCTTATTCCACCCTGCTTGTTGAGCAGGATGAAATTGTAGGCTACCAGATCACAACTGCCAGCGATTTTAGCGCTCATCTGGCCCGTCTGGCCATTCATCCGCGGCTGCAACGGCGCGGTGTGGGCCGGGCTCTGGTTGCAGATATGCTCAACCATTTTATAGACCGTAATGTCACCCACGTCACGGTCAATACCCAGAATGACAACATCGCTTCACTCTCACTTTATCAGCACCTGGGGTTTGAAAGAACCCAGGAATCGCTACCTGTTTTCGTTTATCCTGAGATATAATCGACCCATTCTCTCCGATCTGATCGCCCGATGAACGGAGGGGGTGAGGTTTCGAAATGTGGCGGCAGACTTCACAGGGTGAAGAATGCTTTCAACGGTCGATCTCACCGCAGAGCAAGCCACACAGGGGTCGCCTGGCAAAAAACGATCGCCGCCCGGGCGTGTTGCAAGAAACTCCCCCCGGTCACCCCGGTGCATTACCAAACCATTTTATTATGGAGGGTCTTGAATGAGCAAACGAGAAGAGATTCGCAATCGCCGCAACCAATCACAACGCCGCCAAAAATTTTTGCTGATCGGAATTATTGGCGCATTTGCTCTGGTGATGGCTGCTGTGCTAATTATCCCCAACCTGCCCAAAGACCTGGGCGATATTAATGGTTTACCCGAGGGTCTTGTTTTCCCCAACGCCAACGAAAATACGCTTGGCAATCCGAATGCCAAAGTGGTGGTTGAAGAATTTGCCGACTTTCAGTGCCCCTGGTGTGCAAAATATGCTACCGAAATGGAACAGGAAATCATTCAGAAGTATGTAAGCACCGATCAGGTGTACTACCGCTTTATTCCCTTCAGCTTCATTGGCAAAGAATCATTTGACGCCGCTGAAGCAGCTTACTGCGCCATGGACCAGGGAAAATTCTGGGAATACCGCGAAATCGTTTTTGCCAATCATAACGGCGAAAATGGCGGCTGGTACACGACCGACCGGCTGAATGCCTTTGCAGCCAGGCTGAATATGAACACCGCTGATTTTGAAAAGTGCCTTAGCTCGGGTAAATACAGCAAAAAAGTTGAAGATGATGTGGTCTACAGCAAAAGCAAAGGCGTCTCTTCAACACCTTCCTTTATCATTAATGGCAAACTGGTAAGCATGTCTGAACTGGCCCAGACCATTGATGAGGCGCTGGCAGAGTAATTTTGAAGCTTGTACTTAAGACCGGGATTAAATAGGAAATAAGTTCTAAAAATTCAGGACTTTTGTCCGGCAGATTGAAAACGGGTTGTCTGTATAATCAAACAAAAAAAGAGGTTTGGTTTATATGGAAATCCGCTATCAATCTGCCGTTTTGTTTGTCGAAGATATGGCGCGCTCGCGCGAGTTTTACGAAAAAGTGCTCGATCAACAGGTGTTAATGGATCATGGCCTGAATGTTGGTTATCAGGCCGGTTTCGCCCTGTGGCAGCGCTCTTCTGCGGCCGCCGCCCTGGGCTGCGAAGTGAACCCCGACAGCGCCCCCCAGTTTGAGTTGTATTTCGAATCGGCTGAAATAGAAGCCTGGGGCAAACGGCTCAGCGAGGCCGGGGTGACATGGGTGCACCCTATCGTTGAGCAGCCCTGGCGCCAGCGTGTGCTGCGAGTAGCTGACCCGGATGGCTATATTGTGGAAATTGGAGAACCCCTGCCGGCAGTGATTCAAAGATTGCTTCAAACGGGTCTTTCGGCAACAGAAATTGCCGGGCAAATGTTTATGCCGGTTGAAATCGTCCAACAACTGGCACAGCCCGCCGTTTAACCACAAAAAACCCATAAAAAACACAGCCGCAACGCCAATGGTTGCGGCTGTGTTCATCATTCTCGGGTTGGGTGATGCTTCACCATCCCAAAAGGCTACAAAACGCTTACCCGGCCAGGTTCACCCCCAGCAGCGCCATAATGGCGACGATCAGCGGTGCAATAAACAGCGCCGGCAGCATATTCCCCACCCGCACCTTACGGATCTCAAGCATGTTCAGGGCAACACCCATCAAAAGCAGCCCGCCGGCAGCGCTCATCTCAACAATCATCGGGTTGGTAATCACCTGCTCTGCCCCGCCCGCCATCAGGCTAATAGCACCCTGATAGATCAGAATCGGCAGGGCCGAAAATAATACCCCCACCCCCAGGCTGGAAGCAAAAGCAATCGAGGCAAAACCATCCATAATCGACTTGACGGTTAATAGATTGTAATCGCCAATCAAACCATCTTGAATGGAACCCAGAATTGCGACCGGGCCGATGCAGAATAACAGTGAGGCGGTCAAAAAGCCATGTACAAAACGGGCCTGCTCACCCGGAACATCGCTGCGCGCAAAGCGCTGTTGCAGCCACACCCCCAGCCGTTCCAAACCGCCCTCAATTTGCCACCATTCACCCAGAATGGTGCCCAGCAGAACGCTGGCCAACACCACCAGAGAGTTTTCGGTCTTCACAAACATACTGGTTCCCAGCCCCAGGCTGAATAACCCCAGGCCGGCAATAATGGTCTGCCGCAGCCGTTCGGGCAGTTTCGAACCAAATAGAAGCCCTACCGTTCCGCCAATAATGATTGCTGCAACGTTAATAAATGTACCCGTCATAAAACGACACCTGTGCTGCTTTCCCTTCCATAACAAAATGAATACCCGGTAATCAAATTCTGCGTTTATTTCACCAGGGTCGGGTCCGAACTTCCGGCAGCCTGAATTTCGCGCAGCTCCAAAACAAACACTAAAGACGACAAGCGGTTTAAATATCGAAGCAGTTGAATGTTCTCAAGCTGGTTAAGATGAAAAAGTGCGGCTGTTCTTCTTTCAGCACGCCGAACAATTGTACGCGCCATGTCCAGCAATCCTGAAGACATATAATCTCCCGGAAGGATAAACTCCTTTGGCACGGGGGTCATACTCTGGATGATGCGAGTCTGTTCTTCAAGCCAGGCCACCCGCTCTGCATCAATTACCCGAAACTGGGCGGCGTTCTCCGGTGCAGAGGCAATCTCTGACATCACCCCATACAGGTCCTGCTGAACTTTTTTTAAAATGGGCGGAATTTCAACCGCCAGGCAAACACTGCGCGCTGTGCCCAGCGCCGCCGTAGCCTCATCAACCGCACCAACAGCTTCAATCCGCGGGTCATCCTTCTGAATTCGCCCTGCACCCAGCAAACCGGTATAACCATCATCCCCTTTACGGGTATAGAATGGGTTCATTTTCTTCCTCCTGTGCCAGTTTCAGGCAGCCTGCGATACAGATAAGCAAAACGTTCCTCCGGGAAACCAGGCTGCAAATGAGAATCCCAGACAAAGGGGCCACTTTCAGTAACGGCCATCAAACGGCTGTCCATTGCCCCGAGCAGGCTGCGAGACTCGCTCAGGTCCGGGGCCACCAGCGGCTCGAGGAGCTGCAAGATCAACCGCAAGCGCACCTGGTAGGCAAAGCTGGAAAAATGAGAAGGATCGCGCAGCGCATCCTGCAGATACTCGCCCCACATTCGCAGCCGGGCCGGATATTCCAGCAGACCTTTCGCCCGCCAGGCGCTGCGCCAGCGCTGCTTAATATCATCCATCCGCGCAAAAACCTCATTCAGGCCGGCAGAGATATCCTGCCCGGCTTCCAGACGCGCCCGACAAAGCAGCACATTACCCAGGCTAAGACGATCGACCCCTTTTGGAAATTGACCGCCCCTGGGGGCGGTCAATGGTAGATACAACTCTTTTGATAGTAAGTAGGTTTCCAAATCGTCAACTGCTGTGATGATGAAGTTGCGGTCTTTGTCAAACTCAGCCACAGAAGCCTCCTGACCGGAAGATAAACATTGCCTATTGTTCTGCGATTGGGGTGGCCACACTGGCCCCACCCTGAACCGGCACACGGGCCACCATAAACCATTCCGAGACCGTAGCAAACCGATCACTGGTATCGTAGAAGGGGCCCACGCTCACACCGCGCACCTCTTTATCCACCGCATAGTTATAAACCGGTGAATACAACAGCAATGCCGGAACATCTTCATTGAAAACAACCTGGAAGTTGCGGTAAAGGCGGGCGCGCTCTGCCATGTCAATCGTAACGCGGGCACGCTCAAGATACTGGCTGGCAATGCGGTTATCCCATTGCGAATAGTTTTGCCCGCCAGTGGCCTGCGCCTGATCCCAGAAAGGATAGGGGTCTGGATCGGGCGTGCGCGAGAAGTTTAAATCGACCAACGCGGCCTGATACTCGCGGGGCGTCAGACGACCATTAATTACTTCTTCATAAGGCAAAGGTTCCAGAATGACTTCAACGCCAATTTTCGCCCAGTTCGCCTGAATGGTCTCGGCCAGGCGGGTATGAAATTCATCATCGGGATGAATCAAGGAAAAACTGAGCGAGAGATCTTCTTTCTTGCGAATCACATCCTGTTCGCCGCTCAACACATAGCCGGCTTCTTTTAAGATATCAATCGCTTTTTGCGGGTCGTACTCCACCCGCTTCAGGCCATCAAAAGAGGCCCAGGTGCCAGGGAAAATAGGCCCATCAGCAACAATGGCCTGGCCTTGCAGCAGGGTGTCGATCATGCCCTGGCGGTTCAACCCGCTCAACAGCGCCTTGCGGACTTCCAGATCCTGAAAGAATGGCACTTGAGGGTTATCCAGGTTTAAGAGAACCATGGTCATATTGGGCAGACGGCCGCTGTATAAAGCCAGGTCGGGTTCAGCCAACGCAGCGCTGAGCACATCGGGCGTAATGCGGCTGACGCCTTTGACCACATCCTGACGGTAAGCCTCTAAAGCCGAGGCGCTGTCGGGATAATAACGAAAAATAATCTGTTCGATATAAGGTTTTGCGCCGGCATAATTTTCATTAATGCTTAACACCACACCCTGAATCTGATCATTTTCCACAACCAGCCGATCAAACCGAAAAGGCCCGCTGCCAACCGGCTGAAGGTTAAACGGGGCATCGCGCATCTGCTCAAAGGTCATGCTGCCCAGCAGATGCCGCGGCAGAATGCCAAAACTGACATAATCTAGAAATGGAGCAAAAGGTTCAGGCAGCCGGAACTGGATCTGTGTGGGGCTGAGCACCACAATTTCAACATCCTTCCAGAACACCTGAATATCCGCCGGGACGATATCCGTCCCTTCGCGCAGCATCTCAATCGTAAAAACGATATCATCGGCGGTTAAAGGTTCGCCATCGTGCCATTTCAGATCCGGGCGCAGAGAAAAATTGTATACTTTTCCGTCCTGCGATTTTCCCCACGACTCGGCCAGATCTGCCACGGGCACACCGCGCGCGTCGAACTTAATCAGGCCATTAAAAATTAACCGGTCCACATCGCGGTCCGCCGGATTATAAAAATCCAACAGCGGGTTGAGGCGCTGCAAATTGCCGACCAGCGCTTCGGTATAAATTCCACCGCGGGTTGGTTCAGGATCGAGCGGGGTCAGAGCGCCGGGCTGTTCACCCAACAACAAAATACCCACCACCAGACCGGTGAGGAGGATAATAATTAGCTGCCAACGTAGTTTTTTCATACTTTAGAAATTGAAAAGGGCGTCTCCCAAGGTGGCGAGCCGCCCTCCATCTAACGGGATGTAAGATACACCAGACGAGTCGCTCAACCCTTATTGACTGATCGCAATTGTGACCAGGGTAAGGATGATAAACGAAGCGCTTAATCCGATGGTGATCCAAAACAGGGTTTTTTCAATGCCACGGCGGGCGGTGAAAACGTTGCCGCTGTCGTTGCCGGTCAGGCCGCCCAAACCAATGCCCTTGTTTTGCAGAATGACGCTCACGGTCAGAGCGATCGAGATTATAATCAAGGCGATATCAAAATAGCCGGTGAGATTCACTAGTAGCCTCCTGGGTTAAATACAGCAAAAGGAATTATACCGTTTCAAAGTAGAATTCGTCAACCGCTATGGAAGAACTCATTACGAATCTGCACATGCATACCCTATATTCAGACGGCACTGGAACCCATGCCGACTTGATTTCAGCCGCATTAAAGACGGATGTCGATGTCTTGCTGGCAACCGATCACAATGTACTGGTACAGGGCGTTGAAAGATACACCCGCATCAAAAACCGACAGGTCTTACTGCTAGTCGGGCAGGAGATTCATGATCAAACGCGTGACCCCCAGAAAAACCATCTGCTGGTTTTTGGCGTCAACCGTGATCTGGCCCAGTTTGCCAGTGATCCACAACGCCTGATTAACCTTGTGAACCAGTCGGGGGGCATCTGTTTTCTGGCGCATCCGCATGAAGATGCCTTGCCATTGTTCAATGAACCCGATATCTCCTGGGAAGACTGGCAAGTGCATGGCTATACCGGGCTGGAAATCTGGAACGGGCTTAGCGAATTCAAAAGCGTGATCAAAGGAAACCTGGATGCGGCATTTTACGCCCTTTTTCCGGAAGAAATTGCCCGCGGGGCAAACCGGCAAACCCTGAGAAAATGGGATGAGCTGCTAAACAACGGCCAAAAAATAGCCGCCATTGGCGGTTCCGATGCGCACGCCCTGCGAATGCACCTGGGGCCCATCAGCCGGGTGGTTTTTCCCTACGAATTCCATTTCAGCGCAATTAACACCCATCTGATAACACCCACCGCTCTGACCGGCAACCTGACACAAGACCGCGCCATGATCTATCAGGCGCTGCGCCAGGGTCATGCCTTTATCGGTTACGATCTGCCATCGTCCACACGGGGGTTTCGGTTCACCGCCCAGGGCAAAGAACAGGAAGTCATCATGGGCGATGAAATCTTTCTGAATGGCGGCAGTGTAACATTGCAAGTCCGCCTGCCCCATACGGCCGATTGCCGGCTGATCCACAATGGCACGGTGATCAAAACCTGGTCAAACCGGGATATGTGTGTGCACATCACCTCCGTACCCGGAAACTACCGGGTCGAATGCGAGCTGCCCTTCCGCAGAACCCAGCGGGGCTGGATCTATAGCAACCCGATTTACGTCAAACCGAGGTAGCCATGCCGGTCAACAATGTAACGCGCATGTTGGATGCCAAAAAAATTCCTTACCAGGCCTTTGAACTGCCGGCCGAAAAACTGGGCGCGCTCGAAACCGCCCGGCTGCTGGGTGTAGACCCGGCGCAGGTATTTAAGACCATTGTGATCTTGCGCGAAAAGGCCGGAAAACCGATTCTGGCGGTCATCCCTGGCACCGGCGAGGCCAATTTAAAGACCATCGCCGCCGCAGCCGGCGAAAAGAAAGTGCGGCTGCCCACCCAGCGCGAAGCAGAAACCGTCACCGGGCTGCAGGCCGGGGGCATTTCACCGCTGGCGTTACTGCAAAAAGGGTTTCAGGTCATTCTGGATGAATCGGCCACCCAGTTTGATGAAATTCACATCTCAGGCGGTCAGCGCGGATTGAATATCCGGCTGTCGGTCAATGCGCTGGTGGATCTGACCCGCGCAAAAAAAGCAGCCATCACCACCCCGCATCCGGCCGGTTCAAACCCGCTCGACGAGATCTAAGCCTGTTTTTTACCCTTTGATCACAATAACGGGCCTTAAACGCGCCACTTTACCCGCCAGACGGGTCTGAGTCACCACTTCCACCACCTGATCCACATCCTTATAGGCTTGCGGCGCTTCTTCTGCCAGCCCCGCCAGCGAGCCAGCGCGAATTGTAATCCCGGCCCGGCCCAACGCACGCTGCAAGTCTTCACCGCGCACTTCCTTTTTGGCCTGGCTGCGGCTCCACACCCGTCCGGCTCCGTGGCAGCACGAGGCAAAAGAAAGCTGTTCGGCCTCGCCCCGCCCCACCAGCACCCACGAGGCCGTACCCATGCTGCCCGGCACCAGCACCGGTTGCCCGATGGCGCGATATTCTGCGGGAAGTTCGGGCATGCCCGGCCCAAAAGCGCGGGTTGCGCCTTTGCGATGCACCATCAGCTTCTGTTGTTTTCCATCCACGATATGCGTTTCGACTTTGCCGATATTATGCGCCACATCATAGACCTGCTGCAAATGAAATTGCTTCACTTTGCCGGCCAACACCTTTTCAAACGCCAGACGCGCCTGGTGCGCCAAAATCTGTCGGTTGCAAAAGGCAAAGTTCGCCGCAGCGCGCATGGCCGCCAGATAGGCCTGCCCCTCAGAAGATTGCAGCGGCGCGCAGACCAGTTCACGATCGGGCAAATGAATTCCATAACGGCGAACGGTCTCTTGAAACAACTGCACAAAATCGGTGCAAATCTGATGTCCCAACCCGCGTGAGCCACAGTGGATCATTACCGTCAGACAGCCCGCCGCCAAACCCATCGCCTGTGCCGCCTGAGCGTCAAAGATCTGCTCAACCACACCGATCTCAATAAAATGATTGCCCGAACCCAGCGTACCCAGTTGGTCGGCCCCGCGCTGGCGCGCCCGAACGCTCATCTTCGCCGGGTCTGCGTCCAAAATTTTTCCGCCCTGCTCCGTGCGGCGCAGGTCCTGTTCGCTTGCCAGGCCATTCCTTTTCGCCCAGGCCGCACCATCGCGGCAGACCGCTTCGAGATCGTGGCCGGTTAGAGAGAACAACCCCGAGCTGCCCACCCCGCTCGGGCAAGCCTGATCAACAGCCGCCGCCAGGTCGGTGAGCCATTCTTCAACTTCGCTCAGCAAAATACTCGAGGCCAACAAACGCACCCCGCAGTTGATATCATAGCCAATCCCACCGGGAGAGATAACGCCGTCTGTCATGCGCGTGGCAGCCACACCGCCAATGGGAAAACCATACCCCTGGTGCATATCCGGCATTACCATGACATGCCCGGCCAGACCCGGCAAACAGGCTGAATTGACCGCCTGTTCCAGTGAACGGTCAGCGGCAACCTGATCAAGCATTCGCCGCGTGGCAAACAACCGCACCGGCGCCTGCATATCGGCCCGATAACTGCGCGGAATCTCCCAGATCATATCGCTAATCTTTTCCAGTTGGTTAATGGCGATCATAACGCCTCCTAAACATCCATGACGATTCGGGCAGACCACTGCCCGGCGGCAAACACAATGATCAGATCGTGATAGGTCACTGCTTTAACCGCCTTTTCAAGATTCTGAATCTTCACCAGAGATACCTCAACCAGCATACGCTGCGGGGTCAGTTCCAGAATATTCACTGCCCGGCAGCCCAATCGATCTGACTCTTGAATATATAGCAGCTCACCGAGAAAAGAAACCAGCAAACTCTCATAATCGACCCCCTCAAAATTATATTGCCGTTTTTCGGGCGCAGACTCGGCAAAACAGAGGCCTTGCAACGCAACCATCCCGGCCGCCGCATCTTGAAACAGGCCCGGCAGTTCTTCTGCCCAGACCTCCAGCGCCCAATCGGCCGTGTGTTCAAGCTCGCGAAATCCCATAATTTATTTCTTTCCACTGACAGATATACAGACATGGTAACATGATTCAAAATCCGAACACCCCAGTTTATAATCAAGGGATATGTATGGGTATAATTATAAAATATGAAATCAAGATTGGATTTGATCGAAGCCCAGCTTCAATCCTTTATTGAAGGGAGCGCTGTCTTTCTTTCGGGCGGAACCCGCCAGAACCTGCTGGCCAATCGTCTGGTGCAGGCATTAAACAATGCACTGGTTCAAGAAGAAAACGGCCAGATGACAGCGCCCACGATCTTCACGATTTTCATCGCGCCAGAGAATCTGGCCGTCTGGTCTACCCGGCCAGAATTGTTTGATTCGCTGGCCAGTATGTTGCAACAAACGGCCGAAGCCAACGGGCTTACTTTTTTGCTGCCGCCTTCCATTCGCCTGGCGGTGGATTCAAACCTGAAGCAGGAAGAACTGATTGTCGTTGCAGAGGTGCTGCACACCGATCATTCTGGCACGGCTGCCATGATACCCGATTTCGCCGCAGCGCCCGCGCGCCCACACTATCAGGGCGGCCCCTTTTTAATCATCGATGGTATCATTCATCCCTTGCAACAATCTGTGATCAATATAGGCCGGCGAGAAGAAAATCAAATTGTCATCCACGACCCGCGTGTATCACGCAGCCATGCACAAATTCGTGCCTCGCACGGTGTTTATGTGATTTTTGATCTCAACTCAACCGGTGGCACCTTTGTGAACGGGGTGCGCATCACCCAGCAGCGCTTAAAGGCGGGGGATGTCATTTCTCTTTCAGGAGTCCCGCTGGTTTATGGAGAAGAAACGCTTGACCCGGGTGGAACAACCAACGCGGTTGATCTGCGCGGGATAAGCTGAGAGCGAGCCATGAGCGCAATCCTTGTCTTGATCCTCCGCTTCTTAATGGCAGCCAGCCTGTACGCATTTCTTGGTTGGGCACTGTATACCATTTGGAACGAACTTCGTCTTACCAGCGAACTGGTCAGCCGTAAAGAAATTCCACAGATCACCGTGACAACCCATGATCTGGCCGAAGATATCATCCGCACCTACACAACTCAGGAAATCATCCTGGGACGTGACGCTGCCTGCGAGTTGACCCTTGCAGATGATACAGTCTCTGCACGTCATGCGCGGTTAAGCTTCCATCACAAGCAGTGGTGGCTCGAAGATCTGCATTCCACCAATGGAACCTTTCTTAACGAAGAGCGCGTCACCACGCCCACTGTGATCATTTCGGGTGATGAAATTCGCTGTGGAAAAATTGGCGTCACCCTGGAGTTTTCTCCCCTTTGACCTGATATTTAGATCGGCTTGAAAAGGACAAACCCTGATGAGCGAAACCCCCTTCCTGGCTGTAATTGGCGGCACCGGTCTGTATCAATTCCCGGCCCTGCAATCAATCGAAACCATCGAAGTCGATACACCCTTTGGCAAACCCAGTGCGCCGATCCGAATTGGCAGGCTGGCCGGGCGAAAAGTGGCCTTTCTTGCCCGCCACGGAATCGGCCACCATATCCTTCCGCATGAGGTGAATTATCGGGCCAATATTTTTGCGCTGAAAAAGCTCGGGGTAAAACAGGTGATCGCCGTCAGCGCCTGTGGATCGCTGCGCGATGATTACGCCCCCGGCTCGGTGGTCATCCCAGACCAGGTGCTAGATTTTACCCGTTTTCGCAACCGCAGCTTTTTCGGCAATGGCGTTGCAGCACATGTGGGTTCAGCCCAGCCATTTTGCACCCGCCTGGCAGATGCAGCCTTCCACGCCGTCCAAAGGTATTCGAACTACGTACACCTGGGGGGCACCGCAATCACAATTGAGGGGCCCCGGTTTTCTACAAAAGCCGAATCAAACCTGTTCCGCGCCTGGGGAATGTCAATCATCGGCATGACCACCTCGCCCGAGGTTTTTCTGGCGCGCGAGGCAGAGCTGTGTTACACAGCCATTGCCCATGTAACCGATTATGATGTCTGGCATCAAAGCGAAGAACCCGTCACGGTAGAGATGGTCATTCGCACGTTAAACCAGAATGTCGAAGTCATTCAGAATGCCATTGCCCACCTGGTCGAGACCCTGCCAGAAGAATGGGATGATGATTGTCTCCACGCCCTGGATAAAGCAATTATGACCCATCCAGACCACATTCCGGCCCAAACCCGTCAGGATCTGGATTTACTGATCGGAAAATATTTACCCCGGTGAACCGACTCTTTCCAATCACCTCCAACCCGCGCACCGCTCTGCAAAACCGGCTCATGCAGTTGGCGGCAATTTTCTTGCTGCTCTACAGCATTATCCTGACCCTTTCACCGGCGGTTCGTTACCATACCTGGCTGGCTCCTTACAACTGGATGCACTGGCTGGGTTTTGGGGTCTGGCTGATCGGTTTTGGCTGGATCACGCGTGTCCTTGAAAAACGGATCCCGGAACATGATGCATTTTTGCTGCCTCTGGCGGCGCTGTTAAGCGGCTGGGGGTTATTATCCATCTGGCGGCTGAGCGACCATTTTGGCCTGCGCCAAACAATCTGGCTGGCGGTAAGCCTGGGTGCGCTCTACGGCGCACTCCATGTGCACACACCGCTGGTGTATTTGCGCCGGTTTAAATATCTCTGGCTCATGGGTGGGTTGCTGCTCACCATTCTGACCTTCTTTTTTGGAACCTACCCCGGCGGGGTCGGCCCCCGCCTCTGGCTGGGCTGCTGTGGGGTATATTTTCAACCCTCCGAACCGCTCAAACTGCTGCTCATCATCTACCTGGCCGCTTATATGGCAAACCGCCTACCGCTCCAGAGCAGCCTCATGCAGCTCATCACCCCCACGCTGGTGCTGGTGGGCACAGCATTGGTCATTCTGGTGATCCAGCGCGATCTTGGCACCGCCTCGATCTTCCTTCTGCTTTATTTTGGCATCCTGTATCTGGTGACCGGTGACCGGAGGATTCTTGTCATTGCGGCGGTTGCCCTGCTGGTTGCCGGAGTTCTGGGGTTTGGTCTGTTTGCCGTGATCCGCGTGCGCATTGCGGCCTGGTTAAACCCCTGGCTCGATCCGGTGGGCAACTCCTATCAAATCATTCAATCCATCATCGCCGTCGCCGCCGGAAAAGTTCTGGGGCGCGGTCCGGGTCTGGGCAGCCCTGGCGTGGTTCCGATTGCCCACTCAGATTTCATTTTCTCATCCATTGCAGAAGAAACCGGCCTGCTTGGAACCGGGGCTTTAATCACGCTGCTCGCCCTGCTGGCCGGCCGGGGACTGTTGATTGCCATGCGCGCTTCTTCCATCTATCAGCGCTATCTGGCAGCTGGCGTCTCGCTGGCAATCATTCTGCAGGCCATTTTGATCATCGGTGGAAATATTCGCCTGCTGCCGCTGACCGGGGTTACCCTGCCCTTTGTTTCGTACGGCGGCTCTTCTTTGTTGACTTCTTTTCTGTGCCTCTTTTTATTGCTGCTCATCAGCAGCCAACCCGAAGAAGAACCCGTACTGCTGGCCCGGCCCGGCCCCTATCGCTTTGTGGGTGCGGTGACCCTGACAGGGCTCTTTTTGACCATGCTGCTCAGCGGCTGGTGGGCAACCGTGCGCGCAGATGAGTTGATAGCCCGTGCCGATAACCCCCGCCGAACGGTGAACGAGCGCTTTGTTAAACGTGGTTCCATTCTGGACCGGCGCAATCAGCCGATTTCTGTCAGCAGCGGTGAACCGGGCAGTTATACGCGTCAGTATTTGTATCCGCAGCTTTCACTGGTCACTGGCTATACGCATCCATTATACGGACAGGCCGGCATGGAGGTCAGTCTGGACCCCTATCTGCGCGGCTTGCAGGGCAACCCGGCTTCTTTGATCTGGTCGCGTGAGCTGCTTTACGGCCAGCCGCCCGAAGGGCTGGATGTTCGCCTTAGCATTGACTTAAATTTACAGCAAAAAGCTGATGCCCTGCTAAACGGCTCAACCGGCGCCCTGGTGTTGATGAACGCGCGCAGCGGCGAAATTCTCGCCCTGGCTTCGCATCCCAATTTCAACCCCGCCGAGATCGACGAAAACTTTGCCGACTGGTCTTCCGACCCCTCGGCGCCGCTGTTAAACCGCGCCACGCAAGGGCAATATGCTCCCGGCGCGGCGCTTGGGCCGTTTTTATACGCCCAGCAAAGACGTGATATCAACCAGAGCAGCCTGATCGAAGAATCCACCCTGAAGTGGAAAGGCACTGATTGGGGCTGCGCACTGCCAGAGACCACCGGCAGCAGTCCGGGCGAACAAATTGCCAGGGGTTGCCCGTGGGCGGTAAAACAACTGGCCGAGCGCCTGACCGCCGAGCAGTTATTATCTTTCTACCAGTCGCTGGGCTTTACAACCACGCCCGACCTGACCTTATTGCCCCTGGCAGAGGCCATTTCTCCGGCAGCAATCACCCGCCTAGAAGACCATCAACTGGGCCAGGGTGAAATTCTGGTCAGCCCATTACAAATGGCGCTGGCCGCTTCAGCCCTGACTGCCGAGGGGCTGCGCCCCTCACCCTTGCTGGCCACCGCAGTCAACACCCCCGAAACCGGCTGGATCGTACTCCTGGGCGGCGAAAATGAGATTCAGATCAACGCAGATGCAGCCAATCAGGCTGTTGAAGATCTGGCAGCCGCAGATGCACTCACCTGGCAGGTCACTGCGCAGGCCTGGAACGGCGGCGATAAACGTCTATCCTGGTTTATCGGCGGCACGCTGCCCGACTGGAAGGGAACCCCGCTGGCGCTGGCACTGGTGCTTGAAGACAGCACCGGTCAGCAGGCGCAGAAGGCCGGCCAATCCTTTCTAAACAGCATATTAAACCCCTAAACAGATGCGCTGCGCTTCAACGTAACCCGCAGTGCGCTCTCCAGGTCTGCCAGTTGAAAGGCGTAATTCAAGCGCGTCAGTTTCTCAGGAACGGCCCGCTGCCCATCCAGAACCAGGCTGCTCATTTCACCCAGCACCAACCGCAAAGCGAGCGCCGGCACAGGCAGCCAGTAGGGTCGTTTTAAGACCCGCGCCAGAACCCTGCCAAAGTCCGACATCTTCACCGGTTGCGGCACACACAGATTAAACGGGCCGCTGGCGTCTTCCTGCGCCATTAAAAAACGAATCGCCCCAATTTCATCTTCCAGAGCAATCCACGGAAACCACTGCCGGCCGCTGCCCAACGGGCCACCGGCAAACAGGCGGTATTGCAACAACAAGCGCTGCAAAGCGCCTTGATGTGCATCCAGCACAATTCCAGTGCGCAAAACAACCCGCCGGACACCCATTTGCTCAACCGAAGCGGTCGAGTTCTCCCATGCCACACTGACCTGCGCCAAAAAGTCCAGCCCGGCCGGCGATTGTTCGGTTACAACAGCTTCAGCAGAATAGCCATAATACCCAATTCCCGATGCCTGGATCAATACCCTGGGTTTGTGAACCGCAGCAGCAATCGCCTGGCTCACCGCCTGGCCCGCCAGGATCCGGCTCTTTAAAATTTTCGCTTTCTGTGCCGGGGTCCAGCGCCGCGCGCCGATATTCTCCCCGGCCAGATTCACAATGACATCACTTGTTTCAACCAGTTCTCCCCAGCCCAGGGCAGTTGCACCATCCCAGACCACCGTATGCACGGCAGTTCCACCCCCTGTGGGTGGCCGCCGGCTCAAATGGGTCACGCTGTGGCCCTCGCTAAGCAAAGAAGAAGTCAACGCCATTCCCAAAAAGCCGCTTCCCCCGGTAATCAACACATTCATCACTGGCCTCCTTTATTCATTCAACCAGCAGCCGCGTTTTGTTTGCCCCGCAGCGCTCAGATACAAGAAAATCAAACAAACCTGCCATCAAACATTAAACATCAATACGCTGTTAATTATCCATTAAATTAGAAGTGCTATAATCAATTCATTAGACAAAAGGCGCATATGTCGGAGACTGTTCTTGTACTCAATGCGAACTATGAGCCAATCAACGTGTGCGATGTGCGACGTGCAGTAAGTTTGATCCTGGCAGACAAAGCCGCTCTCATCATCAACGGGCGGGGTACCATTCATTCTGCCACGCGGTCATACCCCCTCCCCTCGGTAATTCAACTCTATGCAATGATTCACCGGCCACGGCTGCACCTGAAACTGACCCGTAGAGAGGTCTTTCGACGGGATAATTACACCTGCCAGTACTGTGGAAAAACGGCCGGATCGCTCACCCTGGACCATATCATCCCCCGTCACATGGGTGGGCAACACACCTGGGTTAACGTGGTCACGGCCTGTTCGCATTGCAATCATCGCAAAGGCGGGCGGCTGCTAAAGGACGCCAATATGTCGTTATTGCGCCCGGTGCGCGAGCCGCCCTATACCGCAGAATATATCTTTGGCCGCCACCTGCACGAATATACAGAATGGGAACCGTATATCACCGGCTGGTAAATTTCAACCTCCACCGGGCGGCAGGGGCAGGCGCGCGCTGCAACCAGGCAGGGATCTTAATTCAACAGCCAGATTGCAATTTGCGGGGTGATCCAGGCCTCCACCATGGCCGCAACCAGCATCAGCGGGATCACAATGCCCACCATCACTTTTAACCATCCCGCCAGGGTGATCAAATACGTTTCGCCGACAGTTTTTTCGGTGCGCGGGGTGCCCAGCATCGCCCCGCCCTGCAAAACGGTTGCAGTTGCCAGAATTGCAATCGGAATTTCAATGATGCCGTGCGGCAAAATCAGACCGATAAACGTGGTGATTGAGAATCCATTCTGAGTTAACAGTGCCATCAGGTAACCTGCAACCCCCATGCTCATCATCACCGGCAGCACCCCCAGAACCCCAAAAGAGAACATCCCGATCAACATCGATAACAACATCACCCGGATATTATTCCAGAAAATCGCCAGAACCGGGCGCAGCGACAAAAACGGCAGCAAATCGGATATCGCCTCGGTTCGTTCGCGCAAGTCTGAAACAGAAGTTGCATCCAGAGGAATTTCAAAACGATTAAATTGCAGCGCGCCAATGACCAGGCTGGCCAGTGTTAAACCCAGCACAATGCCAAACGGCAAACGCAAAGAACGCAGCGTACCCCACACCGATTTACGATACCATTCTGCAATAGACCGCGTCCCGCCGGCAAACTCACCCCAGAACACCCGCCCCATCCAACGAAAGTTGAGCACATCCAGGTCAGAGCCCAGCAGTTCTTCGCGTTGAAAGTGCGCCAGCCCAACCCGCACCAGCAGCACGCCAATACCAATCAGGCCCACCACCACCCACCAGAGGGTGGATAAATCGCCCCAGAACATTAAGATACTTTCACCCTGCACAAGCAGCGCAACCGGGATGATGATAAAACTGGCCAACAAATTCGCCGCGCGCACAGACGTTGCCTGCGAAGAAACCACCACCGCCCCGCTCACCATGACCACCGCCTGAACAATGGTCAAAACCGTAATTTGAAGCAGCAGAATCGGCTCTGGAAGGACGATCCCTTTTAAGAACAGCCCGCTAAGATACACGATCATCCCTAAAAAGCTCGACAGCAATGGCGGAACAACCGCAGCCAGAAGCTTGCCCAGATAGAGTTGCCAATCTTTCAACGGGCTATTGAGCAGCGGTTCAATGCTGCCGCGCTCTTTCTCACCCACAAAAGTCTCCAGCGCAATGACCAGCGAAACCGAGATCGGGAAAAAGCCCACGATCATCAATAAAAACGGCACCAGCCGCTCGGCCACCACATCTGCCCCATAGCGCTGCACAAAATTAAGAATTTGCTGGGCGGTAAAATTCATCAAAAACGGAAAGAACAGGGTCAACCCGACCACCGGGAAGATAATCCGCCAGTCACGAAACTGATCACGGATCTCGCGCCGGGTGATGACCAGAGCCGGACGAAAATTCTCAAACATGATCCACCTCCCGGGTGACCGCTGTGAGATAAGCCTGCTCCAATGACCGGGAAACCGGGGCAAAGGTTGTCACCGCAAGACCCTGATCCAACAAATAACGCAGCAATTTTGGATTGTTTTCTTCAGGATTAACGATTGAAAAACGCAGCCGGTTTTCCTCAACCCCCAACCAGCAAATTCCGGGCAGGTCCGGCGGGCGCCACCCTTCGATATTGGAGGCCAGCGCCACTTCAAACTCGGGTTCACCCAGCAGACGTGTTTTCAGGGCCTCGGGCGTTCCCTGTTCAATGATTGCGCCGTGTCGGATAATAGCCACCTGATCGGCCAGTTCCTGGGCTTCCAGCAGATTATGCGTGCAGAGCATGATCGTACGCTCGGAGGTTTTCAACGATGCAATCGCGTTTCGCACCAGCCGCGCAGATTCCGGGTCCATTGCCGAGGTGGGCTCATCCAACAGCAGCACGTTTGGTTCGTGCAGCATGGCGCGTACCAGCGCAATTTTCTGCCGCATCCCTTTGGAATATTCCCCCAGCCGCTTTTTTCGCGCAAAATTCAGGCCAAAGCGTTCCAACAAATCATCGGTTCGTTTTCGGATTGTTTTTGAATCGAGAGAATAGAGCTGACCAAAAAAGTGCAGGTACTCAACGGCATTCATGCGTCCATACAGACCATGATGCTCCGTCAGCACCCCCACCCTGGCCCGCACCTGTTCAGCCTGGGTCACCACATCATAACCGGCGATAACCGCCCTGCCGCTGGTTGGCCGCAGAATGGAGGTCAACATCCGCACCGTGGTGGTTTTTCCGGCCCCGTTGGGCCCTAATAAGATCAAAACCTGACCGGTTTTCACGTCCAGGTTGATCCCGCGTACTGCGGTAAACTCATCAAATTTCTTGGTCAGCGCTTCAGCATAGATCATTGTTCAGCCTCACAATAAACCCATAGGATACCAAAAAATAAAAAGGGGTGCAACAGGCTGAGCGCTGATAAAACAGAAGAAGGTCTACTCTGTCGGAGCTTCCTCCCGGGTTGTCTCCTCATCCACATTCACTGCTGCGGTCGCCGATCCATCATTGCGATGCCGAACGATCAAAGCAATCACCGCTGCAATCCCAATCACCGCCATCAGGGTCTGGTTGACATTCAAGGTCCACACCGGTGAAGGATCCAGCCGCAAGAATTCCAGGCCAAACCGAATGACCGGATAAATGACCAGATAGAGCAGGAAAATATCACCGGTTTTCAGGCGGTCCTTAAAACGGCGGGCTGCCCAGAGAAGAATCCCCATATTAACCAGGTTCAAAATGGATTCATATAAAAACAGCGGGTGATAATAAGCCTGATCGGCATAACCGGGCAGCCGCCGCTCGGGGCGAATAAAGATCGCCCAGGGCAAACTGGTGGGTGCGCCGTACAGCTCCTGGTTGACAAAGTTCCCCCAGCGCCCCACTGCCTGGGCAAGCGCCAGACCGGGTGCAATGATATCGGTGATCATCCCAAAAGACAGCTTATATTTGCGGCAGTAGAAATAGACCGCCAGAGCGCCGCCCATGACCGCGCCGGGAATCCCCAGCCCACCCTTCCAGATCGACAATGCGTCCACGGGGTGGGTCAGATAATACCACGTGGTAATGCCCTGTTCCACCATGGAAGCCGGCGGGGTCAGAATGTGCCATACCCGCGCGCCAATAATTCCACCAATTAACGCCCAGGGCAAAATATCCCAGACCATTTCCGAATCCAGTTTGCGCCGCACAGCTTCGCGGCTGGCAAGCCATGCCGCCCCCAGCGCACCCAGCATGATGATAATGCCGTAATAATGAATGGTCAGTGGTCCAATTTGAATTGTTTCAGCAGTAAACATGCAGGCTAACTCCTGGGGGTCGAATTAATTGTGGCAGAGGCTTTGGCTGCCTGCTGTGCTTGCATCTCGGCATGTGCCTGTCGCCGCACATAAAAGATGCGCTGCAAGGCGGTAATATTGGCAAAAATGGCAATTAACCACACTGCCACCAGCGGAATTTGAAAAATAATACCGGGAATCAGAATGATATAGCGCTCCATTCGGCTGAGCAGACCAACCTTAACATCAAAGCCCAGACCCTCTCCCCGCGCGCGGGTGTAAGAGACCATAATGGAGCCTACAATCGAAAGATAAGACAACACTGCCCCCGGCCAATTGCCGATGGAAACAAAATAATAGCAGAGCGCACCCATAATGACAAATTCGGAGTAACGGTCGGTGGTGGAATCGACAAAAGCGCCAAAACGGGAGGATTCACCGCGCATCCGCGCCATGGTCCCATCCAGAAAATCAAGGGGCGCCATGACCAGCAACAAAATTCCACCCCAGGTAAGCTGACCGGTCGCCACCAGATAACCGGCAGCAAAATGCCCCCCCAGACCGGCAACCGTAACCGTATTGGGACGCAGACCCAGTTTTAACAAGAACCCTGCGCCCAGACGGGCAAAACCCTGAAACTGATCTCTGGCACGATCCGACAGGGTTTTACGTTCTGTTTTTACAGCATTTTCCAAAATATTCTCCAGAAATACAGATAAGTACCTGTGATGTAACCGCCCGGACAGCCTGAAAAAGCCGCTGAATTTGAGATGCCAGTTACTTTATAGCTAATTTTACCAGAGAATGAGGGGGTTACGATTCGTTTTCCTCATCCACCCCATCCACATCAACGCCCAGGTCTGCGTCATCTGGCGACCACAACACCTCGCGTTCTCGCCCGCCCGGTTGAGACGGCCCCACAACCCCCAGTGACTCCAACTCATCAATTAACCGGGCGGCCCGTGGGTACCCGATTCTTAATCGCCGTTGCAGCATGGATGCACTGGCATGACGGCTTTGCTTAACAATTGCAATCGCCTGTTTAACCAATTGGTCGGGGCCGGCTTCCTCCTGTGCGAGCAGTTCTTCCCAGGGAGCCTCGCCCGTTGGCTGGTTTTCGGCCAGCTTCTTCCAATAATCAACCACGGCTTCGATCTCTGCATCGCTGACAATTACGCCCTGCGCGCGCACCGGTGTACCCGATTCCGGGTTCAAGAACAGCATATCGCCGCGCCCCAGAAG
>CAZQLE010000010.1:0-35590 GCA_964593905.1 uncultured Anaerolineaceae bacterium
GCGATTCCGATCCAATCCACACCGCGCGCAGTTCGCACGGGTCAATCTGCGCGCGCAGCAGCGCATTGCGCGCCGCCTCAATCGACATGGTAATCACATCTTCATCCAGGCCCGGCACAGCTTTTTCCTTAATCGGGGTACCGCCTTCGCCGCCGCGCCACACCCGCGCCACCTCGGCCGCCGGCAGCCGGTAGCGGGGCACATACGCCCCATAACCCACAATGCCCACCGGCCGGTCGGGCCGCAGCAGAAGGTTCTTTGCAGAGGGAGTTGTATCGCTCATTGGTTCTATGCTCCTGTCTGGTTCCATTCGCGCAAAATCGCTTCTGCGCGTTCCTGTCGAATATTCTTTTCCTGCACCAGTTGCGCCGCCAGGCGGTCAATTTGCTCCAGGCTCGCCCCCGCCGCCGCCGCAATCTGCCGGGCGTGCAGGCTCATATGCCCGCGCTGAATGCCCTCGGTAGCCAGCGCCCGCAGGGCAGCCAGATTTTGCGCCAGCCCCACCGAGACGATGATCTCGGCCAGCCGCGCGGCGCTGGTCACACCCATCAGCTTCAGGGCAGCCCGGGCGGCCGGATGAACCCGCGTCGCCCCGCCAATAATACCCACCGCCATCGGCATCTCCAGCGTTCCCACCAGGTTGCCCTGTGCGTCTTTGCCCCAGGTGCTCAGGCTGGCATAGCGCCCATCCCGCGCCGCATAGGCGTGGGCCCCGGCTTCCACCGCGCGCCAATCGTTGCCGGTGGCTATCACCACCGCATCCACCCCGTTCATAATGCCCTTGTTGTGCGTTGCCGCGCGGTAGGGGTCGGCCGCGGCAAAGGCCCAGGCGTAGATGATGCCATCCCGCACGGTCTCGGGGGCAAAATCACCAAAAGCCAGCTTCTCCAGCGGAATGGTGCAGCGCGCGCGCGCCAGCCGGCGGTCGGCCAGGTTGGAGAGAATGCGCAGCAGCACCTTGCCGCCGCTAATCTCCTCCACCAGCGGGGCCAGGCGTTCCATGGCCGTGTTCACCGCGTTGGCGCCCATCGCATCGCGCACATCGTAAATCAGATGCAGCGCCAGAAACGGCCCCAGCGGCGAATCGATGGTGCGCACTTCCAAATCGCGCGGACCCCCGCCCAGCTTTTGCAGCACACAGTCACACTGCGCGGCCTCGTCCATCAGCCGCTCGCGCTGCTCCAGCAGGCGCACACGCGCCGTGGGCAGGTGGGGGGTGTTCAAGATCTGCATCTGGCCGATCATCTCGGGGGCCGAAACGTGGGCATTAAACCCGCCGCCGGCCTGGGCCAGTCTGGCCATAAAAGAAGCCCCGGCCACCACCGACGGCTCTTCAATCGCCATAGGCACCAGCACCGGTTGGCCGTTAACCACAAAGTTCTGGGCAATGCCCAGCGGCAGCCCAAAAAAGCCCACCGCATTTTCAACCATATGGTCTGCCTGTTCGCGGCTCAGCCCCGCTGCGCCCGAAAGCGCCTGCGCCTCTTCGGCGGTCAGGCCGCCGCTCTCGCACAGCCGTGCCAGGCGTTCTTCCAGGGTCAGGTCATAAAAACGGGGGTTGGATGGGGTCATGGTCATTGAAATGGGTCTCCGGCGAATTGGCTCTCAGGTAAGATTATCGGTTTGGAACCCTCGCAAAAACTATCATCCTCACTATTTTATGAAATTCAAGCGCGTATTTCACCTGCCTGTACAGGGTTTGTAGAATCAACCACACATCCCAGACAATCTGGCGCCCTGTTTGCCAGACCAGCCCGGCAAGAAAAGCCCCCTACGGCGGCTGGCAGCTGCCCCCGCGCTCTAACACAAATCTTACACACCCGTTTCGGCGCTATGCTATAATCTTCCCTCAGGAAGGTGACTATGTTTCAAAAAATTGCCCAGGCCCTGGGGATCGACCCCAGTAAAAAAGTAATGCAGCGCTTCCTTCAACAGGTGGCGGAAATTAACCAACTGGAAGACGCTTTCGAGGCGCTCAATGATGAGCAGCTCCGCCAAAAGACCGCCGAGTTTCGCCAGCGGTTAACCGCTGGAGAGACCCTGGATGACCTGCTGGTTGAGGCGTTTGCCGCGGTGCGCGAAGCCGCCAAACGCACCATTGGTCTGCGCCCCTACGATGTTCAGCTCATCGGCGGAATCGTGCTGCATGAAGGCCGCATCGCCGAAATGCGCACCGGTGAAGGCAAAACCCTGGTCGCCACCCTGCCGGTCTACCTCAACGCGCTGGCGGGCAAGGGCGTGCATCTGATCACCGTCAACGACTATCTGGCCCGCCGCGATGCGCGCTGGATGGCGCCGGTTTATCAGGCATTGGGCATGAATGTGGGCGTGCTCCAGATGGCCTCCCGCACCGATAACGGCCGCAATGCCTTCCTGGTCGATCTTGAGAAGAGTTCACCCCACGAAGATCAAAACCAGCTCCGGCTGGTCAACCGCGCCGAGGCCTATCGGGTTGATATTACCTATGGCACCAACTCAGAATTCGGTTTCGATTATCTGCGCGACAACCTGACCCTCACCCTCGAAGAGCGTGTGCAGCGCGGGCACTTTTATGCCATTGTCGACGAAGTGGACAATGTATTAATTGATGAAGCCCGCACCCCGTTGATCATCTCGGGCCCCGCCTCTGATGACACCGAATGGTACCTGCGCATGGCCCAGGTCGTGCGCGCGCTGCGCCCTGAAGATTACGAAATCAATGAAAAAGACCGCACCGTCTCGCTGACCGAGCTTGGCGAGGTGCATGTTGAAGAGATCCTCGATACCCCCCTGCGCGATCCCAATCGTCCTGAAGAGCTAACCCCCGAACAGGCCCGCCTGATGGGCTATCTCGAAAAGGCGCTGCAAGCCCAGTTTCTCTACAAGCGCAACAAAGATTATCTGGTCCAGACCGGCAAAGTGGTCATTGTAGATGAGTTCACCGGCCGGTTAATGCCCGGCCGCCGCTGGTCCGAGGGTCTGCACCAGGCAGTGGAAGCCAAAGAAGGCGTGAAGGTGGAACCCGAAAACATCACCTACGCCACCATCACCCTGCAAAATTACTTCCGCATGTACGCCAAGCTGTCGGGCATGACCGGCACCGCCTTGACCGAAGCGGAAGAGTTTGGCAAAATCTACAAGCTCGAAGTCACCCCCATTCCGACCAACCTGGAGCATAACGCCTCACAGGAAGGTTCGCCGCTGGTGGCGCGCGAAGCCAAAGATGAGTTTGGCTACAAATACACCTTCTATGCCCGCCGCAACGACAGCGACATCCCCGTCTTCTACAAGCGCAAAGATTACCCCGACGTGGTCTACCGCAGTGAAGAAGCCAAGCTGCGCGCCATCGTGCGCGAGATCGTGCGCTACTATGTGATCGGCCGCCCACAGTTGGTGGGCACCACCTCGGTCGAACATTCTGAACGGTTAAGCCGCCGGCTGGAAGCCGAACCGGTGCGCCGCCTCTTGCAGGTGCAACTGCTGCGCCGGGCCTGGATGGAAAAGAACAACACCGATCTTATCGAAAAGCCGGTGCCCGAGTTTCAACCGCTTAATGCCCCGGTCACCGAGATCAACCCCGGCGACCTGCGCCCCATTGCGCGCTCTTTTGGTCTAACGCTCAACCTCGAAGACACCGAGGCCATGCGCCTGCTGCTGATCGATCTGGACCTGAACCCCGAAGATGCCTCGCGTCTGGTCACCGTCATTCAGGGCGGTGTGCCGCACCAGGTGTTGAACGCGCGCAAGCACGATGAAGAATCGCAGATCATCGCCCGCGCCGGTGCGTTTGGCGCGGTGACCATCGCCACCAACATGGCCGGCCGCGGCGTCGATATCAAGCTGGGCGGCGATCTGGACGAAGAACTGATTAACGATACCAACCGGGTGCTCAGCCGCACCGGCATTGACCCCTACAATCTCACCCTCGACCAACGCTACGAAGCCCTCAAAAAAGTCAACCCCGAAGATTACGGCATCTACGAAGAGCAGGTTAAAGCCCTGCTGGAGCATGTGGAAAACATGAAGCGCGTGCGCGCCCTGGGCGGTTTGCACGTGGTTGGCTCTGAACGGCATGAATCGCGCCGCATCGACAACCAGTTGCGCGGCCGCGCCGCCCGCCAGGGCGACCCCGGCTCCTCGCGCTTCTACCTCTCGCTGGATGATGATCTGATGCGTCTCTTCGGCGGGCAGCAGGCCGAAAACCTGCTCAAACGGATGCCCTTCTTTGATGAATACCTGCCTGTTGAGCTGGGTCTGCTGGGCCGCCTGGTCGAACAATCGCAGGAACGTGTTGAAGGCGCCAATTTTGACGTTCGCAAGCACCTGCTGGAATATGATGATGTGCTCAACACCCAGCGCAAACGCATTTACGAACAGCGCGACAGGGTCTTTGCCAAAGACGATCTCGCCGAAGATGTGGGCGAAATGCTGCGCACCGAGCTGGCAACGCGCGTCCCCGATGCGCTTAAGGATGAAGAAGGCCCCTGGAAGCTGCTGGCCTATCTGGATGATGTTCAGCCGGCCATGGTTTTTGAAGATATCGCCTATCCGCCGTTCTCTTATCGCGTGTTAATCGACTGGTTAAAAGAACAGCTCCCCGACCAGCCCAACAGCGCCGATTTCCGCGCCGCCCTGCTGCGCCTGGCCGAGAACGCGCTGAACGCCGATGAAGCGCACACCCTCAACGGTGCGCGCCAGATGTTCGAACGCGCCAGCGAGACCCTCGAAGCTGCCCTGTCTGAACGCGCTGATGCGCTGGATACCTTCTTTGACGGGCTGGACGACCGCCTGGGCGAAGAAGGCACGCCCGCCCCGCGCTCCATCGACCTGCTGGGTGAGCTGCAAGAGCTGGTGCGCACCCCGCTGAAGCTGACCAACGAACAACTGCGCCGCCTGCCCGAGGGCGACCGCGAAGTGGTGGATGTGTTACGCAGTCAAATTGACGATGCCGTCTACGAATCGCACCTCAAGCGCGCTGCCGGGGCGCTCATTCGCCGCCTGGAAGAGAATATCGAAATCAATTTGAAGGAACTGCTCCAGCTTGGCTCGTGGGCCGAGATGACCACCGAATTGTTGGAAGCAGTAGAGGCCGTCTTTGACCAGCGGCGTGAAAAGCTACTGGGCGAACAGGGGCAAATTGCCCGCGATCTCGATCCCGTGCTTGACCGCCTGCCCAGACTGGACCTGGAAGACAAGACCCTCATCACATTGATGAGCGTTATCGCCAATGGCACCCGCGTGGGGTTTGATGCCCGCACCCACCAGCGCCGTCAAATGCGCTACGCCCGCCTGCACTACATCTTCCTGGCCGCCCAGGTTCTGCAAGAAAACGCTCAGAACGAATCACGGCAAAAAGAATTTATCACCGAGCAGGTTTCCAGTCATCTCGAAGGCGCCTTGCAGGCTTTGCAGCGCATTCGCGGGCTGGCCGAATGGAACCGGCTGGCTGCGCTGGGCAATGTAACCCTGACCCAGTTTGACGAAAAGACGCGCCGCGTGATCACCGAAGCCCTCGGCCAGGAAGTCTACGACCAGATTAAAGACTGGCCGCTCAACACCCTGGAAGAAGAAGACCATAACACGGTGCAGAATATAATTGGCGACCGCCTGCAAAATGAATCCTACCGCCAGATCCTGCTGCGCGTTATCTCAGACCGCTGGATCGATTACCTGACCCAGGTCGAAGCGCTGCGCGTTTCAATCGGTCTGGAGGCCTACGCCCAGCGTGATCCGCTGGTGCAATATAAGAGCAAGGCCTCTGAAATGTTCACCCAACTGCTGGGAGATATCCGCATCGGGGTGCTGGGGATGTTGTTCAATTACCGCATCAACCGTGTTCAGGCCACCCAGTTGGAAGAAGGCGCCGCGGTTGAAGAAGCGCAGGGCGCAGCGCCGGCCGGTGCTGCGGCCGACACCGCCGATAACACCGCAGACCGCAACCGCAAAAAACGCCGCCGCCATTAACCCCGGCTCCATCCAAAAAAACAGCCCGTCTTAAAAACACGGGCTGTTTCCATTTTTACAAAAACGGCAACCGCCGCCCGGCCGCATTAAATCACCAGCAGCACCCCCATCACCACCAGCGCCACATAGACCACCTGATTAAAGCGGCCCTTGTTGGCAATTCGGCGGTTGGCAACCTCACCGGCCGCCACCCCCAGCACCACCGCCGGCAGCGAAAAAGCAAACAAACGCAGCACATCCGGCGTCCACAGCCCCGCCGCCGCATGACCCGCCAGGATCAGCCAGTTGGTTAAGAAAAAATAAGCTTGCAGCGTAACCCGAAAATTCTCGGCCGGAAAGCGCCGCATCACCCCATAAACCACCACCGGCGGCCCATTGGTATTATAAGCACCGCCCAGAATTCCGGCCACAAAGCCAAAGGGCCAGGCCCAGCCTTCACCATGCAAAGCGGGCAGGGTCGGGCGCAGCAAATGATACAGCCCAAACAGGGCAATCAACACCCCCAGAATCGTCTTCACCACGGCCTCGGGCAAATCGTTCAACGCCCACAACCCCAGGGGAATGCCCAGCAGCGTTGCCACAATTAACCGCCAGGCGTCACCCATGCGCACCTGACGGTGGTTGCGCAGCAAGATCAGCGCCGAAATTACCGAGGCGGCCAGCGCCAGCAGCGGGGTGGCAATTCGAATGCCGGCGATCCAGGTGATCAGCGGCATTCCGATCAACGCATCGCCAAACCCCAGCGTAGAGCGCACAAAGGTCGTCATAAACAACACCAGCAAAACCAGCAGAAGAAGCGTGTTTTCAGACATTGCAACCCATGATCAATGACCATTCAATTCAATGGAAAGGTGCAATGAGCTTATTCACCCATTGCACCTCAAAAAAATTCTTCCCCGAGAACAAACAGGCTATGCGCCGCTTTCTCCCTCGCCGGGGGCCAGCCCCAACCGGCGGGCATCTTCATACGAAAGCATCTCCGGCCCGGCGGCATCAGTCCCGGTCGTGGCAGAGGTGGTGCTTTCCCAAAAATCATCGGCGTTCTGCGCCGCGGGCGTCTCGGCTGCAAACAGGGCTTCAAAGTCTTGCATGGCAGCCGTCGATGGTTCTTCCACCAGCTCTTCCACCGCCAAAATTTGCTCAACCGTGGGCACGGGGGCTTCCTGGGCAACCTGCGCTGCCGCCGCACCGCTCACCCCTTCCAGGCTAGCAACACATTCAGCACGCGAAGCCAGCAGTTCTTCAACCGCAATCGCCAGACGCAGCGAGTTTCTTCCCACCGGCAAGGTCATCACACAGGCAAAAGGCCCTGCCGCGGTGGCAAGCAGATGAAAATTTTTGCCCTGTTGAACGATCAACACTTCGGGCGCAGCGGGGTTTAACATTCGGCCAAGCGGCATCTGAGCCGCCAGCGCAGAAATGACAGCCGGGGCCCAGTTCCGCTCAAAATCGGGGTCTGAAAACTCGCCCGTCTGGGCGATAATCTTCCCGCGCTCATCCACCACCAGAACACACAACGCACCCAGCCGCTGGCGCAACCCGGTTAACACATCGGTCAAACGCACCGGCGCAAGCGCTGCCGGTTCGTGCTGCGCTTCGACCGCCGCCGGCTTAACCCGCGCAGCACCGTCTTCACCCGGAATATCGGCCAGCAGTGTCTGAACCGTCTCCAAAAACTCAGAGATCACCATCGGCTTACGAAAATAAGCCGCCGCACCAACTTCGGCCGCGATTACAGGCAATTCAAGCTCGGCCATCCCCGATACGAGGATCATTTTGATCCGCGGCAGGCGCGCCTTCACCTTGCGCACCAGATCGGCCCCCGACATCCCCGGCAGCCGAAAATCAACCACCAGCAAATGCGGTTTCTGGCGGGTGATCTCCAACAGGGCTTCTTCTGCCGAAGGCACCACCGAGACATGTAACCCCGGTTCCATGGTCAACAGCGCCGTGCGCAAAAAACGGCCAAATTCCAGGGCATCATCGATGATTAAGATCCGCGCCATGCTGCTCTCCAACAAACCGGTTTTTTTACTTCACTGCCCAGCAAGACACAAAATGATCCGGCTTAACTTCACGAAACTCGGGCTCGGCCTTTGAACACTGTTCCATCGCCAGCGGGCAGCGGGGATGGAAATGACAGCCGCTGGGCGGCCGCAGCGGGCTGGGCACATCACCTTTGAGGATGATGCGTTCACGCCGCAGCCGCGGATCGGGGATGGGAATGGCCGACATCAGGGCCTGGGTATATGGATGAAGCGGGTTGTGGAACAGCTCAACGCTGCCGGTCAGTTCAACCATTTTGCCCAGATACATCACCGCCACCCGGTCCGAAATATGCTCCACCACGCTCAGGTTATGCGCAATAAAGAGATAGGTCAGGCCAAAGTCTTTTTGCAGGTCTTTCAACAGGTTCAACACCTGTGATTGGATCGAAACATCCAGCGCCGAGACCGGCTCGTCGCAAACAATAAAGCGCGGACGCAGCGCCAGAGCGCGGGCAATGCCAATTCGCTGGCGCTGGCCACCCGAAAACTCGTGCGGGTAGCGCCGGGCATGATAATCTTCAAGCCCCACACGCTTCAACATCGCCATCATCAAATCGCGTCGTTCCGATTTCGTACCGATATTGTGGATCTCCAACCCTTCCAGAACAGAATCACCAATCGGCACACGCGGATCGAGCGAGCCGTAGGGGTCTTGAAAGATGATCTGCATCTCGCGGCGAATTTTTTTCATGGCATCGCCGGTCAGCTTGAAGATATCCTTGCCATCATACAACACCTGGCCGGCAGTGGGTTCGGTCAGACGAAGCATCGTGCGGCCCACGGTGGTTTTTCCACAACCCGATTCACCCACCATGCCCAGTGTCTCACCAGCGCGAATATTAAAGCTGACATCATCCAGGGCCTTGACCGAGGCGATCACTCGCTGAAAAACCCCGCCGCGCACCGGAAAATATTTTTTCAGGTTGCGCACCTGAATAAAGTCATCCTGGGTTGGGGTCGTTGTCGTTGATTCAGTGCTCATAAAGTTCTTTCCTCAATTCCACCGTCTAATGGCGCACCGGCGCCTGGTGACCTTCATCATCCTGGTATAACCAGCAGCGCACAAGATGCCCCGATAGCGATTCATGCAGTTCGGGCATTTTCTGTTCGCAAATTGACAGGCCATATTGTTCGCGGGCGCGGCAGCGCGGCGCAAAACGGCAACCCGAAGGCAGGTTGACCAGATTGGGCACATTGCCCGGAATCACATCCAGGCGGTCCATCACCTTGCCCAGCACGGGCATCGAACCGATCAGACCCTGGGTGTAGGGATGAAGCGGTTTTTCAAACAGCGAATTGACTTCGGCCTGTTCGACAATCTGCCCCGCATACATCACCGCCACCCGGTCGGCCATCTCGGCAATGACGCCCAGATCATGGGTAATTAAGATCACCGCGGTGCCAAACCGGTTTTTCAAATCTCGCATCAGGTCCAAAATCTGGGCCTGAATGGTTACATCCAGCGCAGTGGTCGGCTCATCTGCAATCAACAACTGCGGTTGCAGCGCCAGCGCCATGGCGATCATCACCCGCTGGGCCTGTCCGCCCGACATTTCATGCGGGTACGCAAACACTTTTTTGGTGGCATCCGGAATGCCGACCATCTTAAACAGCTCCACAGCCCGTTCCAGGCATTTCTCTTTGACCATTTTGGCATGGATCTGGAACACTTCGCCCACCTGATCGCCGGTGCGGAATACCGGGTTCAGACTGGACTGCGGCTGCTGAAAGATCATCGAAATCCGGTCGCCCCGAATTTTGACCATGTCGGCCTGAGAGAATTTAAGCAGGTCTTTACCTTCATAGATGATTTCGCCTTCCACAATCTTGCCCGGGTACCCCACCAACCGCAAGATCGAGAAAGAAGTAACACTTTTACCACAGCCAGATTCTCCGACCAGACCCAGCACTTCACCCGGTTTGACCGAAAAATCAACCCCATCGACCGCCTTTACAACCCCCTCTTCGGTGTAAAAGTAGGTCTTAAGGTTGTGTACCTCTAACAATGGTTGCGTATCGTTTGTCACAGGACCTCTCTTCAATGATTAAAATAACAAGATAACAACCTGGCGAGGGGTTGTTTCTGATTATATCCGCCAAAAATCGAACGAACAGGCGATAGGGGTAAAGCTCGAACTTTCTCCAGAATGGCTGAGCAGTTACCAAAAATCATCAACGCATGGGAGTACAACATCCCTGTTGTTCTGAAACGGGATAGGAAAAATATAGCATAAAGAAAATGGCAAGTCAAGCAGCGGGCTTGACTTGCCGGGGGCAAAAACGCCGCCGTGAAAAGCGAAAAGGTTCTTTCCCCATCAGATAACAACCGATCTGGTCTCTTTTTTGTTATAATGAGACTAATTATGTCTAATTTACAGGAAGTATTATGGCCAACGATCGCTTTGGACGAAATATCCATTACCTGCGCATCAGCCTGACCGACCACTGCAATCTGCGCTGCGTTTATTGCATGCCCGAAGACATGACCTTTCGCCCCGGCAAAGAGTTGATGCAAGATGACGAATTGCTGTTACTGGTTCGCCTGTTTGCCAGCCTGGGGTTCGACAAGTTTCGTCTGACCGGCGGCGAACCCACCGTGCGCGCGCATGTGGTTGACCTGGTTCGTGAAATCTGCGCCACTGAAGGCGTCAAATATCTGACCATGACCACCAACGGCGTGCTGCTGGGCAAACTGGCCGCGCCGTTAAAGGCCGCCGGCTTGCAGCGCGTCAATGTCTCGCTCGATACGCTCGACCCCATCCGATTTAACAACCTGACCCGCTGGGGCACACTGAGCCAGGTGTGGGATGGCATTCAGGCGGCCGAGGCGGCCGGGCTGACGCCGATGAAGATCAACACGGTGGTGGTGAAGGGCCATAACGAGGACGACGTGGCCGACATGGCCGGGCTGACCCTGGAGCACCCCTGGCAGGTGCGCTTCATTGAAATGATGCCCTTTGCCGGGGCCACCCAACTGCAGCGCACCCAGGTGGTAACACAGACAGAGATGACCGAACGCATTGAGACCGTGCATGGCCCGCTGCGTTTAATTAATGAAGGCGAACTGGATGGTGAAGCGCGCCTCTTTCAGCTTGCGGGCGCACAGGGACAGATCGGGTTTATCTCTTCGGTCAGCATCCCATTTTGCGCCTCGTGCACCCGTGCGCGCCTGACCGCCGACGGCAAACTGCGCCTGTGCCTGCTGCGCGAAAAAGAGGTGGACCTGCTCACCCCGTTGCGCCAGGGCGCCAGCATCGAAGACCTGCGCAATCTGATTCTCGCCGGGGTGTGGCAAAAACCCTGGGGACATGGCTTAAAGGAAGGCGAATTCTCGCTGAACCGCGGGATGAGTGAGATCGGCGGTTAAAGCATCACCCTTTTTGCGGCCAGATGGTGAAATTTGTCACACAGGTTGTGGAGGCTCGACGGTTGACGGCTGATTCGGGCTGGGGTACCCTTAATCAGATGGCTCTTCCGTTTTTAACGGCAGCGCCAAAATTATCCATTGAGGTGTACCATGTCGAAATCCATCGAAGATCTGAAAGCTGCTTTTGCCGGTGAATCAGAGGCCAACCGCAAATATCTGGCCTTTGCTGACAAAGCCGAAAAAGAAGGCTACCCTCAGGTTGCCCGTCTCTTCCGGGCCGCTGCCGCAGCCGAAACCATTCACGCCCATGCCCATCTACGCGCTATGGATGGCATCGGTTCCACCCTCGAGAATTTAAAAGCGGCCATCACCGGTGAAACCTATGAATTTGAATCGATGTACCCCGAATTTATCAAAGACGCCGAGGCCGAAGGCAACAAGCGCGCACTGACCAGCTTTAAATTTGCCCTGGCGGTTGAAAAAGAACATGAACTGCTTTACAAAGGGGCTCTCGAAGCCATTGACCAGCAGGGCGAAGAATATGATTACTACATCTGCCCGATCTGCGGTCACACCCACCCGCGCACCGCGCCCGACAAATGCCCGGTATGCGGCGCGGCCGGTTCCACTTTTCAGCGCGTTTCATAATTCTTTACCAGCGGTTAGATCAAAACAGCCCGCTCGCGATGATCTGCGAGCGGGCTGGAATTTTTACCCCCTCCCGTGGAAGCGGGGGTTGGGGGAACAGGCAGCATTAGCTTCGTTTAAGCGTCAATACCGCCGGAACAGCATCAAACATCCAGAACCCGATCGGCAGACCGATAATGCTCAGGCACAGCGCATAAGCAACTTCGATCCACAGCGCGGTGAACCACCACCCGATCAATACAAAGTACAAAGCGCGCAAAATGAACGGCCGTTGGGGCAAATCTAGCGCTTCACGGCGCACCGCTCCACCTGGGCCGGTGGTAATGCGTTCCACCGATTCGGGCTCGCGCAGCGCGATGATCTTCGGCACGCGGTTTAGCATGGCAATGCCCAGCGGCATGAAAATAATGGTTGCGATCAACACCCAGGCCACCGCCACCCAGGCCTGCCCCAGCCACCAGCCCACAAAGCCAAACCACAATAGCTGAATCAAACAGCCGGGGTTCCGATTCGTCTCAATCTTCGTTGTTTGCATTGTTTTCCTCACTCCTATAAGTGTTATGCAGTTTATTTTTTGTAAGCGCTCAGCCCCGTTCTAAAAAAACCGCTGGCCAGAGCTTTCATTCTTCTACCGCGTTAATCACCCGCGAATTTTATCTTTCAGTATTTATACGCAGTGCGTCAAAAAAAGTCGCGAAAATCAAAAATTCGTTGTACAATTTCATCAATAAATCCGGCCATTAAAACAGGAGCGGCCGCAATGAATACCCCTTTGATTAAAAAAATGTTGATCAAGCCAGGTTATCAGGTGTTGGTGTTGAATGAACCCGCCGGTTATGCTGAAAAGATCGATCCGGCAGAGCGCTGCACCGACCCCGAGCGCGTCTGTGACGTGATCTGGTTGTTTGTGCGCAGCAAAGCTGAAATTGACCACTGGTTTTCCAGAGCAATTCAGCAGCTCAAACCAGGTGGGGTGCTGTGGATCTCGTATCCCAAGCGCACCGCGCCCGGCGTGGTCACCGATATCAACCGCGATACCGGCTGGGATACGCTTAGGGCCGCCGGATGGCAGGGCGTCACCCAGATTGCCATCGATGAGGTCTGGTCGGCGCTGCGTTTCAGACCGGCAGCGGAAGTTAAAAGAAAACCCTAAAACACCATGAATCTTTCCCGCTCTGCCGCCCAACAATTACTCGACGCCGCCCAAAACACCAATCCGGGGGCCTGGATCGCCCATTCACACAACGTGGCCCGCGCAGCAGAAATGATCGCAGTGCACCTGCCCGACACCGACCCCGAGCGCGCCTTCATCTTTGGCCTGTTGCATGATATCGGCCGTGCCGGCGGGGTGACCGATAATCGCCACATCCTCGACGGCTACCACCGGCTGCACGACCTGGGCGATGAAGCCGCCGCCCGCATCTGTCTAACGCACTCCTTCCCGGTCAAAGATGTGCGCTACAGCGTGGGCGAATGGGATGTCTCCCCCGCCGAATTTGAATTCATCCAGACCTATTTGCAGCGCATCGAATATGATGTGTACGACCGGCTGATTCAGCTTTGTGACACCCTGGCCCTGGCCAGCGGTTTTTGTCTGTTAGAAACCCGCATGGTGGATGTGTCGCTGCGCCGGGGGGTGAATGAGCTTACCCCTGCCCGCTGGCGGGCGCAATTTGCGCTGTTGGACGAGTTTAACCAGGCCCTGGGCCGCCCGGTATACGGGCTGCTACCCGGCATTGTCGAAACCACCTTTCAGTTTTCCCCATCTCTTTTGTGAGGTTCCATGTCGCTCAAATCACTGCCCCTGTTTCAGGTCGATGCCTTCACCGGCCAGCCTTTTACCGGCAACCCGGCCGCTGTGGTGCTGCTAGATGCCCCGCACCCCGATGAATGGATGCTGGGTGTTGCCCGTGAGATGAACCTGTCTGAAACGGCTTTTCTACTGCCCGAAGGCGACGGCTACCGGCTGCGCTGGTTCACCCCGGCGGTCGAGATGAACCTGTGCGGGCATGCCACCCTGGCTTCGGCGCACATCCTGTTCGAGACCGGCCGTCTGCCCGCCGCCGAAACCGCCCGCTTTTATTCCCGCTCGGGCGCGCTCTTTGCCCGCCATATAAAGGAAGCCGGGAGCGGACGCATCGAACTGAACTTCCCCAAAAAACCGCCGCAGCCCACCCCCGCCCCGGTCACCCTGACCGCCGCACTGGATCTTCAACCCTCAGACAGCGCCCAGGTCGGCGATTATTTTATGCTGGTTGTGGAAGATGAAGAGATTGTGCGCGACCTGCGCCCCGATTTTGCGGCGGTAGCCGCCACCGGGATTAAGGAAGTGATCGTCACCGCGCGCAGCCGCGACCCGCAGTTCGACTTCGTCTCGCGCTTTTTTGCACCGCTGCTCGGCGTTAATGAAGACCCCGTTACCGGCTCGGCGCACTGCATCCTCGGCCCCTACTGGTCACAACGGTTGGGCAAAACCGAACTGAACGCACGCCAGCTTTCACCGCGCGGCGGCGAAATACGCGTCCGGCTGGAAGGCGACCGCACCTACCTGCTCGGTCAGGCGCTCACCATTTTTGAGGGTAAACTGCTGGTTTGATCCCCGCTTAACGCAGCAGTTTTAAAATAGATTTCTCGTCCTTGAAGATCCGGTCCAACGCCAGCAGCGACGCCCCGCGGGTGCCGCTGAACTGGTCATACTGATCACATACAATCTGGGTGTATTTGGAGACCTGCTGCAAAGCATGCAGGTTTACTTGATGTTGCACCGCTTGCAGAAAAACATCCGATCCCTGAGCCAGAGGTCCGCCCAACACCACCATTTCAGGTCCCAACAGGTTGAGCGCAAAAGCCAGAACTTTGCCCACATAGCTGCCGGTCTCATCCATAATTTGATAGGCCACCTTATCTTTTGCAGCGGCCGCCTCGATCAGTTTTTTCAAGGTAAGCTGCTTTTTCTCGTAAGAGTCGCGCAAAACCGACACCGGTTGTTCCTTAAGCCGTTCCGAAACCCGGCGCAATACCGCCGGGGTTGAGGCAAACGCCTCCAGACAGCCCCGGTTCCCACAACTGCACCAGGGACCATCATCATCCACGGTGACATGCCCCAGCTCACCGGCAATGCCCAGGCTGCCAAAATAGGGTTGGCCGTTAAAGAAAACGCTAGAGCCGGTGTTGCTGCCCAAAAACACATACAGGAAATTGTTTATCCCCTGAGCAGGGCCAAAGCGGTGGGCATTGACGCCCATGGCACGCACCGTATTCTCAAGGATCATCGGCGTTACCTGCAGGCGTTCCTGCAGGGCTTCACGGAGATTAAAATCCACCCAGGCCTCTTCCCAGGCCGGTTCGTTTGTCCAGGCCAGGACGGTTCCCTTTTCGACATTCACAATTCCCAGTACGCTGATACCGACCCCCGCCAGGTCTTTGGATTGCAGACCATGAGGTTCACAAACCCCGTTCACCAGGTCCACAATCTCTTGCAAAATCATTTCGCGGTCGGGCACAATTCGGGTCTTGATAATCTTTGACTCGATCACTTTGCCGTTTAAATCGGTCAGCACAGCCCGCGTTTCATTCACCCCGATATCCATACCAACTACATGCCCAATCCTGGGGTTAATCGATAAAAGCGCCGCCGGGCGGCCCAGACCGCCGTCTTGAGAAACATCTTCGATTAATTGTTCGCGAGCGATCAATTTGGAGACCAGTGCATTCACGTGATTAGAGCTTAAATGGGTCTGGGTAGAAAGCTCTTTGCGCGTCATAGCCCGCGATTGATAAACATTTTTGATCAGGGTGGAAACAGAAGATTTCATAGTTGGGCGCCTGCGCTCCGGCAAAAAAGAAAGCTTAAAAGAAATTCGCGGCACAATCTTTTCAATGATTATATAACAACAAAAAAATTTTATTAAGCCATTACAATGCGAATTATAAACCAAAAAATAGTTTTTAATCGCTTTAACTACTTGCTATTTAACACACTTTTGTTTATAATTGTCATTACAAAACCATACAGAATGATTAATTTAACCATTCTGGTTCCCGTCTCTTTTTTTGAAGGTGAATTATACCATCATTGTTTTTGCCCTATTCGGGTATCAAGCACTGGGGTCTTCCGTGGAAAAGGAGATGGGTGGGGTTTCCTCCACCAGCACGACCCACCCTCCCAAAAAACCATTTACAAATCGAATAACTCAGCAACACTTTCGTGCAGCCGGTGCTCTGACCGGTGTGAGAGGCAAAAGAACCATTTGCCCGGAAATGCTGCTGCCCGAGATTATCCTGACGGGTGGATGACGCGGAGAATTATTAGACTGTACCTCAAGGATGCCATTGTGAAAATCGGCCTTATTATCGAAAATCTTACCGGCAAGGTCAACTTTCAAGAATTATTTGATACGATTTATCGTTTGGGATATGAAGGAGTTGGATTTCGTTCGCTGATTCAACTTTCGGCGACTTTAGATCGGGGTGAATTGCTTGAAATTCGCCAGTATGCAGAGGAGCGGGGGCTTTTTCTGGATTTTGATCTGGGATGGCTGAATCCCTTCAACGCTCCGACCAGCCCTGAACAATGGGCCATCGGAGAGGGTGATTATTGCCAGGCACTCTATCGCCAACTGCTGGCCGCCCACGCCATGGGCTGCCGCGAAACTGTCGGCAAAATCGCCGGTGTAAAAGGCCCCTACCGCGGGCGCTATGCCTTTGACCGTTTTCGGACCGACATTTGCTGGCAGGAACAGTTGCAGGCTTCGGAAAAGCTGATCTTGAAAATATGCCCCATGCTCAACGAGTTTGGCGTCCGCGTCGATCTGGAGAACCACGAAGATCTAACCAGCCATGAACTGCTGCGTCTTGTTGAAACCATTGGCCCCGAATTCCTGGGCTTTTCGCTGGATGCGGCCAACCTGCCCGTGCTGGGCGAGGACCCAATCCAGGGTGCGCGGCGCATGGCTCCTCATGTTCATCTCGCGCATATCAAAGATATCTATTTAATGCGTACCACCACCGGTCTAGTCCGTCAGATCCGGCCCGCGGGCGAAGGTGTCATCGAATGGCAAACCATTTTGCCCGAGCTGTATCGTTGTGACCCCAACATCCACCTGCTTGTGGAAGACCACAAAGGATTAATTCATATCGACCTGGAGGACCCAAACTGGAAAAAACACTACCCCGAACTAATTCAAGCTGAGGTTGACAGCCTGTTTGGTCTGGCGGCCAAAAGCCAGCAAAAAGCAGAAAAGGGGGAAATTGCCCCCGCCGCCGAGTACGAAGCCATCCCATATGCCAGGCAAAAAGACCAGCGCATCAGCAAATCTCTATCCTTCCTTAAACACCTGCGCGAAGAATACCAACTTTGGGATCAGGACGTAAAAACCGGGTTTGTAAAACCGATTTAGAGCACCATATGGATACCGTCAGAAATTTAACTCTCCAACCCCGAATAAAATTTCTGGCGATAACGAACCAACACAAGATTTACCGCAACTTTTGAGAGGAGTTAACATGAAAAAGCTTTTTGTATTTTTGTCGATGCTTGTGATCTTATCTTTGTGCGCCGCTGGTTGTGCGCCTGCTGCAACCGCCCCGGCGGCCGAGGAACAGCCCTCAGCCGCTGCACCGGCCGAAGCTGCCGCACCGGCTGAGGAAGCTGCCGCAGAAAAAGTCGTCATCAACATTACGGGTTACAACAGTGCTGATGATCCCACCAACAAGTCCTTCGCCCAGGTGGCCGCAGACTATATGGCCGCCAACCCGAATGTGACCATTAATTTCGAATATATTCCCAGCCTGGATCTGCCCGCAAAGATTGAAACCATGTTCCTGGCCGGCAACGAACCTGACATGATCGTCTTCAACTATATGGGACCCTCCCTCGACTGGATCGATTCTGGTCTGGCCCTGCCGTTAAATGACCAGATCAAGGAATGGGGTCTTGAAGAACAGTTCAAAGAAGAAGCCCTGAATACCTGGAACGAGCCCGATGGTCGTCTGGCGGGTATTCCCCTACCCGGCTTTGACTGGCCGGTCTGGTACAACATGGATATTCTCAATAAGTCTGGCGTAGAGAGTGTCCCGACCACCCAGGCAGAGTTAATCGACGCTGCGCAGAAGGTCCGCGCTGCCGGTTTCCAACCCTTCTCCATCGGCGGTAACATGGGCGCTTTGACCCAGTTATACCAGACCGTGATCAACCAGGCCTTTACCGAAGAAGAACAGGTAAAACACTTGCGCGAAGGGAATTACGGCGAATCCGAGGCAGCCAAACAGGTAACGCAGTCCTTTATCGATCTCTGGGAAGCCGGCGTGTTCTGTGACGGCTGCCAGGGTATGGACTGGGGCGCCATGGAAAGCAACTACTTCGAAGGCCGCGCTGCCATGGGTTTCAACGGCATGTGGGCTTATGCTGCGGCTCCTGAAGAAATTCAAAAAGCCACCACGCTGGGTGGGTTCCCAGTGTTGGATGGTGCAGTGGCCGACAAGCCTTCTGCCATCATGGGTGCATATGTCAACCAGGGTATCTTTGTAACCCGCAACGGAGCCAAGCAGATGGATGAGCTGGGCAAGTTCATCGTCTTCATGCACACCGCCAAAGAATATCAGCCCTATCTCAATGCCCAGGCTGCCCTGTCACCATTGAAGGGTATAACCGTTCAAGAAGACAAAGCCAGCCTGCTGTACGGCCAATCGATGGCACTGGCCGACAAGGTGTGGCGCGTTCGCGCGGGTGAAACCCTGATCCCCGCCGCCGCCTGGAACGAATGGGACAAAATTGCCGTCGCTGCCATGGACCCCGCAAATACGGGTGAGTCTGTGATCAAAATGCTCGACGACATGTATATCAGCGCTTTGAAATAACCGGCCTAAGCCTTGGGGGGATGTGCTCTCTTTTCCAGGGGTGCATCCCCCTTTTCTATGTTCAGTGCAAAAATGACATCAATTTGGAATAAGATAAAGAATAAACCTGCTGGATGATACCTGGCAGAATTTCCACCCGTTTTACCCGCCGCCCTGAGGGCCGGGGGTCAGACCTTCAACTTACACCCTTTAGCAAGCGCAGTTGAGATGAAAATGCTTAAACAACCACCAGCACATGACGCAAATCCCAGTTTCGTTACCCGGCGAAGATTTCTGTCGGTCTTAACCCCGCGCGAGAAAAGAAACCTGCTGGTCTTTCTGCTGTTTGCCAGCCCGGCGTTGATCTGGTTTGTCGTTGTAATGATCACCCCCTTCTTTGAAATGTTCTCAGTCAGCCTGCATCGCTGGCGTGGTCTGATAAACCCCAAGACCTTTAACGGCATCACGAACTTTGTTAATATGTTTCAAGACGTTCGTTTTCAGGTTGCGCTTAAAAACACGCTCATCCAGATTGTCATTGCCCTGCCCATTACGATGTGTTTGAGCTTTTTGATCGGGTTCTTTTTAAGCCGGCGTCCGCGCGGATACACGATTTTCTCGATCATTTTATTCACTCCTTCGATGATCTCAGCGGTCGCAATCGCGATGGCGTTTCTCGGCATTTATTCTCCAGATGGAATTATTAACTTCTTTCTTAGAACCGTGGGGTTGGATGAATGGGTCCGTTTGTGGCTGAATGACAGAGCCACCGCCCTGCCGGCAATTATTGTCATGGACATGTGGAGCGCAATCGGGTTTTATGCGATCATGTTTTATGTCACGCTCTCGGGCATGTCTGAAGACCTGTATGAGGCTGCATCACTGGATGGCGCAGGTTTTTGGACTTATATCTGGAAAATCGCCTTCCCGGTCAATATAAATTTCTTTGGGGTGATGTGTATGCTCTATTTCTTCGGTCTGCTGACCGGCAGCGCGCAGATTGTCTTGCTGCTCACCCGGGGCGGGCCGGGCGACAGCACACTAACCCTCAGTTATTACCTGTATGAACAGGCTTTCTTTATTCGTAACCTGGGATACAGCCAGGCCATCGGGGTCTTCTTATTTGTAGTGGGTTTCCTGGGCATGTTCCTGATCCGCGCGCTGACCAACCGAAAATAAGCGCCGCCCGTATCCCGCAGCGAAAACCAGGTCGAGTATATAAAGAGATGATCATGAAAACGCTCAACACTTTTCGAAAAAAACTCAGCGACGGCAAATCAACCTTTTATTTCTTTTCTTATTTTGGGTTGATCCTGTACAGCCTGCTGATTCTCGTGCCGCTCTATTTTGTTGTAATCTCTTCCTTTAAGGATAACAGCACCATTTATACACTGCCACTGAGTTTTCCAGAAAGCTGGAGTTTTGCCAACTATTTCGAAGCCCAGGAAAGGGTCGATATTCTGGGCGCCATGGGCAACTCGCTTTTGATCGCGCTCGGCAGCGAAGTGGTGATTCTGGTTCTGGCATTTCCCTGCGCGTTTGCCATGTCGCGCATCCCCACCAAACTTGGCAGGCTCTGGGAGAGCATTTTTGCAATCGGTTTTCTCATCCCTGGTTTCGCGATTATCGTGCCCATTTTCTTCCTGTTCTTCCGGCTGCACCTGCTGCTCAACCCATTATCGGTAATCCTGACCTATGCGGGGCTGCGCCTGTCGTTTACCGTGATCTATCTGGCCAGTCAAATGCGTGAGATCCCTCATGAAATTGAAGAGAGTGCCGAGATCGACGGCGCCAACTGGTTCCAGGTGATGATTCACCTTTTTGTTCCGCTGACCACCTCGGGGCTGGTTACGGTGACCATCATGAACTTTATCTTTGCATGGAATGAATATCTGATGGCATTGATCCTGCTGAGCGATAACGTGATGACCGTCCAGCGCGCGCTGCCCCGCATTGTGGATGTGCGCACCGTCCCCTATGGCATTTTGAGCGCCGGCATCATCTTATCCACCATCCCGGTTTATCTCATTTTCATCTTCTTCCAAAAGCAGATCATGCACGGGGTGGCCAGCGGCGCCGTTAAGAGCTAAAAACAAAACTTATCATTCAAGGATGGAATAATGAAGGTTGGAATTGAAATCTGTCATGGCTTTATTGAAGACATCGGGTATGACGATTTTACGATTGCCTTTGAGCGGGTCAAAAAGTCTGGCTTCAACGGCATGTACTATAAATCGCCGCAGTATATCTCAGAGAGTCTGGACCCCGGAAAGCTGCGCGCCGCACGGCAATACGCTGATGAGTTGGGACTGTATCTGGAATTTGGCATCGGGCGGGTAAACCCGTATAACACCACCGAGAGCGCCAAAGTCTGGCTGTTGAGCAAGGGCGATTACCGGCTGGCGCTGGAAAAAATCATTGCCGCCGCAGCCGATATCAACTGCCACGAACTGGTCGGGGTGACCGCCGGGTGGAAAGGCCAACATGCAGGTTATTTCTGCTTTGATCGTTTCAGGACCGATGTGACCTGGGAAGATCAGCTCCTGGCAACCGAAAAGTTTCTCAAGATACTGGCCCCCACCCTGCGTCAGTATGGTTCGCGGGTCAACCTGGAAACGCATGAAGAAATTACTTCTTTTGAAATTATCCGTATGGTCGAGGCCGTGGGAGCAGATGTTCTCGGCGTGACCTTTGACACCGGTAATGTGCTTTCGCGCGGTGAAGACCCCGTTGCGGCTGCAAAACGCGTTGCCCCCTATTGTCACCAGACTCACGCCAAAGACGCCATCCTGTTCTTCTCAAAGGATGGGATCGTCCGTCAGGTAAAACCGTGTGGAAAGGGTGTGGTCAACTGGCAGGCAGTGCTGCCAATTTTGCACGCCTGCAACCCGGCGTTGAATCTAACCGTCGAAGATCATAAAGGCTATATGCAGATCGATTTCTTCCTGGAGGAGTGGCGCCGCGCCCATCCCGATTTGACGCTGGCCGAAATGGGTGAACTGATCCGCCTGGCGCGGGAATGCGAGTTGAAACTTAACAGCGGCGAAATTGAAAATGTGGAGGCCTATGAGGCCATCTCTTATCCGGAGCAGATGACTGAACGCCTGCAGTTCAGTCTGGGGACCTTAAACCGGGTGATCAACGACTTGCAGCTTTATTAATACCACAGTGCATTCGGATCGATGATAAAGGAGAATAACCGATGGAAAAATTAAAAGTAATGGTAGTGGCAGCCCACCCGGATGAAGCCGATATGTATGCCGGGGGAACCTGTGCTTTGTTTGCAGAACATGGTGCGGCGGTTAAATTTCTATCGATCACCAGTGGAGATGCAGGGCATTATGAAATCGGCGGTATGCAGTTGGCCAGGCGCCGCTGGCAAGAAGCGCAACAGGCGGCCAAATGTCTGGGAATCGCCGAATATGAAGTGCTCAACGAGCATGATGGCGAACTGTACCCGACCAAGGCAGTGCGCGACCTGGTGATTGAACGGGTGCGTAACTGGGCGCCGGATATTTTGATCGGCTTTCACCCGGATGGCTGGGGCCACCCGGATAATCGCAACGCGGGCAAGGTATTGGCGGATGCAGTGGCTTTTGTGGGCGTACCCAACGTCATGCCCAACATCCCGGCGGTGACCAAACCCATTCTGTGCCTGTGGATGTGGGACTTCAGCACGATGAACATTCACCAGCATGATATTGCCGTGGATGTGACCCGCACAATCGAAAAGAAACTATTGGCCTGTGACGCCCACGCCACCCAGTTCTATGAGTTTGCCCCCTGGAGCCGCGGCTTTTTAGATGAGGTGCCGGAAACCTGGGGCGATAAGAGAGCATTCATCCTGAAATACTGGCCTGAGTTTATGTATACACAAGACTCCCAGCGCGAAAGCCTGGGCCGCTGGTACGGTTCCGAGGCATCCAGAAATATCCAGTTTGCCGAGACCTTCCAGATTGCCCCCTATGGCCTCCAGCCTGGCGCGGCCGATCTTCAGCGTATGTTCCCCATGCTGCCCGCACAGGGCAAGTAAGTTACCGGTTGAAACCGGGTGGGCAAGAAAAAAGCAGCGAGGTGTGGGCAAAATGCCCACACCTCGTTTTTGTTGTCAGAGATGACATTCTTAGCGCAGGCCGTTCAATAACATCCACCGGCCAAAAGCCGCTTCGCTCAGAATTTACTGTGCCCCCAGAACCGTTCCGGCAGGTCTTGCAGAGCGTGCAGACCGGTGCGGTGGAGGGCGGTTTCAATGGCGGCCTGTGCCTGATCGAGCACTTCGCTTTCATCAATATGGCCTACCCGGCGGTTCTCCATCAAGATCTTTCCATCAACCATCACCGTATCCACATCTGCGCCACTGGCATAATGGGCAAGCCGATAAGGCGCCATCTGCAGCGGGAACAAATGCGGTTTATACATATCCACCAGAATGATATCCGCCTTTTTTCCGGCTTCCAGAGAACCGATCTCGTTTTCCATGCCCAGCCCGCGCGCCGCATCAATGGTGACCATTTCCAGAACCTTGCCCGCCGGCAGGTAAGATGGGTCGTGAAAGTAGGTGCGGTGGTAATGCATACACTGGAACATGTGACGGAACAGGTCATAACCACGGTCGGGGGCAGCACCGTCTGAGCCAAGCAAGACGGTCACCCCGGCATCCAGTAGTTCGGGCACAGGGCAGCGCCCGAGAATCGACATGATCGCGCTGGGGTTATGCACAATTTTTGTGCCCGTTTGCCGGCAAAGATCAATCTCATCGGCGGTGATGTTGATGTTATGCGAAAAAAGCGCATCCGGGCCCAGCAAATCCAGCTCCTGCCAGGCAAAGCGAATGGTGCCCTGCTTGTGCCCATCTTGCAGGAAAAGCACCCCGTATTGTTTGCTCAACGCCCGCGCGGCCCTGGCCAACGCTTTAATCTCTTCCAGTTCCGCCGCTGAAAAGCCATCGGCCGGGTTATAAACCGGGAAGACCACCCCCACGGTCATGTTGCCCTTGCCATGCCAGCGCTGGATCAATTCTTCAGAGACGCGCAGTTGCTGCTCATGGCTAACCTGCACCTCGCGGGAGGCGGCGCCATCCCAGCGCACAAACTGACGCGGAAATGGCGGGCGGTTTGGGCCTACTGCCATCAACTCGCGGATGCCCACCTTTTGAACAGCCTCACAATGTGCGTCGCCAAAGGCGGCGTCATCAGTGCGCATGATATCCCAGCCGCCGCCCAGCAGGTTGACGCTGGTGGTCGTGCCACACTTCAGGCGCTCCAGAGCGCTTAACCGCGCATCGGCATACCAGAAATTCTCATCCGAGCCGCGTTGATAAATTTGAAAACAGGCGTCGCCCCAGGCATCGGCGCGATTGATCCCCAGCGATTTGACCAACGCGTGACCGGCATGAGCATGACCATCGATCAAACCGGGCATTACCACCTTGCGGCTGGCATCGATCTCACGGCTGGTACTGTAGGCAGACAGAATCTCTTGCGTGGTGCCCACCGCCAGAATACGATCTCCTTCCACGGCAACCGCGCCATCTTCAATAATCCGGCGTGCCGGGTCCATTGTCATTACCGTGCCATGCTTTATGACAAAATCACACATAAAAGCTCCTCCACATTTGAGACCGGTCCTATCTTTTTCTGCAATCAAAGCCCATTGCCCGAAACTGTCTTTCGGTCTGCGCTGTTCACAAATTTTATGCGTCGAAGACAAGCCGCGGAGTTTTCCAGATCGATTGATACGGATCAAGGTAAGCGGTCAAATCGGCCTGTGCAATCGCGCGCAGCGATTCGGCCTGCGCCTCGGCCAGAACATCGGCTTCGTTCACGGTCAACACCCTGCGGTCTTCCATAATCACCTGCCCATCCACAATCACCCGGTCCACATCCTGCCCAACCGCTTCGAGAATAACGCGGTGAACCGGGAGGAATGAGGGCGATAAATGCGGCGCCTGCATATTAACCGTGATGATATCGGCTTTCTTCCCTTCTTCCAGAGACCCCAGCTCATCTTCCCAGCCCAACACTCTGGCTGCGTCAATGGTGATCATCTCCAACAATTTGCCCACCGGCAGATAATAGCCATCGTGGCTCATAAACTGATGAACCAACTGGGTTTTGCGCGCCGCCTGAAACAGGTCAAACGGTGCGGCAGGGGCGGTGCCATCGGTTGAGATGGCAACGATAGCCCCGAGTGAGAGCAGTTCGGGAACCGGGCAGCGGGCTTTGGCCTGTCCGGGGCCGGGCGCGCTCGAAACGCGGGTCCCGGTTTCAGCCAGAATCTGCGCCTCACCAAAAGAGATCCCCCGGCAGTGTTGAAGATGAACATCCGGCCCCAGCAAGGCGTTGGGGTCGCGATAACTCATCTGAATCATCCCGCCAAATGCATCGGTGTGAATGCGGGTGTTGTATTTGCGAGCGATCTCGCGAATCCGGCGCATTTGCAGCCGGTCATGGTCGGTTAAAGCAGTGGCAACATCGGGCGGGGTGGGAAAGGAGGGGTTGACCGAGCTTACCATTACAAAAGGAGCCGCAAAAACACGAATGCGGTCGTTTGCGCCGTGGTTCCAGGTTTGAATCACCCCTTCCATACCCTCCAGCGCTTCTTCAAAGGGGACCGCGCGCGTAACCCATTGGTCATTCACATACCGGGTAAATTCATGCGGCCAGGGCGGGTTGGCGGGTCCGGTGCACACAACTTCACGAATGCCCACCTCGGCATACCCGCGGGCATGGTTGCAGCCTGGTATGGGGGTATCGGAACGGGGAACCGAACCCATCACCGAAACACCGGTGGTCACGCCCGCCCGCAACCGCTCCAGCGCCGAAAGTTTACCATCCACATACCAGAATTCATCTGTGGTGCAGTGATGGTAGGCATGGGTCAGGTGCTTCATCCACACCGAGGGGCGTTCATACAGCAGCGCTTTAAACATGCTGTGCCCGCCATGCCCGTGGGTGTCGATCAGTCCGGGCAGCACCACATGCTGGCGGCAGGAGATGGTCCGTTGAGCCTGAAAAAGTGTCTCCAGCTCAACGGTTTGACCAACCTTGAGAATTCGGCCCTGGTTTACCGCCACTGCGCCGTCTTCAATAATCCGGCGTTTCGGGTCCATCGTGATCACCGTGCCGTGGGTGAGCAGCAGGTCAATTTGCATAAGACCTCTTTGGGTAAGAACTTTTTTATGTACGCAGCAGGGACGACCGGCCGGTCGCCCCTGGGGGTTGGTCGCAATTATTTTCCACCGCTCAAACCAGGTGGCAGGCAACCCAGTGTTTGGGCGAGACCTCGCGCCAGGCGGGGCGCTCTTCGGCGCAAATCGATTTTGCCAGCGGGCAGCGGGTGCGAAAACGGCAGCCGCTGGGCGGATTAACCGGGCTGGGAACATCGCCCTTTAAGATGATGCGGCTGCGCTGCCGCTCAATGGCCGCATCGGGGATGGGGATGGCCGAAAGCAGCGCCTGGGTATAGGGGTGAAGGGGGTGCGTATACAGCTCATCACACTCGGCCAGCTCGGCCAGAATGCCCAGATACATCACCCCCACCCGGCTGCTGATATGGCGCACCATCGCCAGATCGTGCGCAATAAACAAATAGGTCAGTTCAAATTTGGATTGCAACTGCTTAAGCAGGTTCACAATCTGCGCCTGCACCGAGACATCCAGCGCCGAAATGGGTTCATCACAAATGATGAAATCCGGGCGCACCGATAAGGCCCGCGCAATTCCAATCCGTTGGCGCTGCCCGCCCGAAAATTCGTGCGGGTAACGCGGCGCAAAATGACGGTTTAGCTGTACGGTTTCCAGCATTTCTCCCGCCATCTCATAAGATTCTTTCCAGTCCATAAGATGATGGGCCACCGCCGGTTCGGCGATGATCTCGCGCACCGTCATCCTGGGGTTCAAGCTGGCGTATGGATCTTGAAAAATCATCTGCATTCGCCGGCGCAGTTTGCGCATTTCGGCGCCCTTCAAACCGTTTACGTTAATTCCGTCAAACTGAATATTCCCCGAGGTCGGTTCGTAAAGGCGCAAAATGGTGCGTCCCGCAGTCGATTTTCCGCAGCCCGATTCTCCCACCAGACCAAACGTCTCACCCCGCTCGATGGAAAAGCTGATGCCATCGACCGCATGAACTGCGGCCACCTGACGCTGAAAAAGACCTTTGTAAATTGGGAAAAGTTTACGAAGATCGGTAATTTGAACAAGTGGTTCGGTTGCGCTCATGGGCGTAATCTCCCTGTAGCTGGGTCAATCCAACAGGCTACCCGGTGTTTATCAGATAAAGTCGTTAGCGGAGGATTCTCGGCGCACGCTGCAACAGCATATTTGCAGCGCGGTTTGAACGGGCAGGCCTTGGGCTGCTTAATCAAGAGCGGAGGCGCACCCGGTATGGTGGATAACTCTTCCTGCTGGCGGGATGACCGGTCCAAACGGGGCAAACTGCCCAGCAGCCCCAGCGTATAGGGGTGCTGCGGATTGGTATACAGTTCATCCACCAGCACATCTTCGATAATAAACCCGGCATACATCACCAGCACACGCTGGGCAAGGCTGGCCACCACACCCAGATCATGGGTGATCCAGATAAAGGAGGTGTCGCGGTCCTGACGAAGATGTTTAACCAGTTCCACAATCTGCGCCTGAATGGTGACATCCAGCGCGGTAGTCGGCTCATCGGCAATGACAATCTCGGGGTCACAGATCAGCGACATGGCGATCATCACCCGCTGACGCATACCGCCCGAAAACTGATGCGGGTAGCTGTGAATCCGTGCCCTGGCTTCATTAATGCCCACCAGTTCCAACAGATCAATTGCACGTTCGGTGGCATCTTCCATCGACATGTGTTTATGGCGCACCAGCGGTTCGGCCAATTGCCGGCCAATGGTCAAAACCGGGTTCAACGAAACCATAGGGTCTTGAAAGATCATGGCAATATCTGCCCCGCGCACATTGCGAATTTCACGGTCCGACATCGCCAGCAGATCTTTGCCCTTAAACAAGGCCTTGCCGTTAACAATCTTCCCGGGCGGCGAAGGGATCAGCCGCAGCACAGAATTCATGGTCACGCTTTTTCCGCAGCCGCTTTCACCCACCACACCCAGCGTTTCGCCTTTTCTAAGTTCAAAACTAACCCCGTTTACAGCATGAATCACGCCCTCGGGAGTAAAGAACTTTGTTTCAAGGTTCTCAACCTGTAAAACCACTTGATTTTGATCGGTCAAATTCAGCATGGTTTCTCTCACTTCCTTATATTCTCAACCGCGGGTCAAAATAATCGCGCAGCCAATCACCAAACAGGTTAATGCCCAACACGGTGATCGATATCGCCAGACCCGGTGTGACCGAAATCCACCAGGCCTGTTGAATATAATCGCGTCCGTCCGACAACATCTGCCCCCAGGATGGAATCTCGGGGCTAATGCCCAGCCCCAAAAAGCTCAACCCCGCCTCTGAAAGGATGGTATCGGCCATGGTAAAACTGGCAACCACAATGATCGGCGCGATGGCATTCGGCAAAATATGTCTGAAGAGCACACGCGGCAGGCTCAACCCAGATGCAATGGCCGCGGTGATATAGGTTTCTTCTTTAACCGACAACACCTGGCCGCGCATGATGCGGGCAAAACGCACCCAGGCGCCGATGCCCAGCACGAGAATAAGACTGGAAAGCCCCCCCTTGAACACCGACATCATAAAGATCGCCAGCAAAATAAAGGGGAAAGAAAGCTGAACATTCATCAGCCATGAAATGAACGAATCGATCCGGCCGCCAAAATAACCGGCCAACAGACCCAGCACAATTCCAATGCCCGCCCCCACACTAATGGCCGCCAGGCCCACCGCCAGCGAAATGCGGCTGCCGTGGATAATGCGGCTGAGAATATCGCGCCCCACCGAATCTGCCCCCAGAAAATATTTTGGGGAACCGCCCTCGATAAAAGAGGGGGGTTTAAGCCGGTCGCCGAGGGTGATAAAAAGCGGGTCATGCGGGGCAAGCACATCGGCAAATATTGCGGTTAACACCACCAGCAGAATGATGGCTACGCCCACCATACCGGGTTTGTTTTTGAGCAAACGGCGCATAAAAACAGAGAACGAGGACCGCCGCTCCATCATGCGAAAGAGTTCCGCATTTTCCTCATCGGTTTCCAGTTGAACAATCGAATTGGCGCTGCTCATTTGTAGGTAATCCTCGGGTCTAAGACAGAATAGAGAAGATCAACAATCAAATTGACGAACACAAAAATGATTGCACTGATAAGCACCACGCCCTGAACAATCGGAAAATCACGTTGCAGCACGGCATTAATCACCAGCCGGCCAACCCCCGGCCAGGCAAAAATGGTTTCAATGATCAGCGCACCGCCCAGCAAACCGGCAAACTCAAGCCCCAGCATGGTCACCACCGCCGTCGAGGCGTTTTTTAACGCATGCACCCAGATCACCGTACGCTCCAACAGACCTTTGGCGCGCGCCGTGCGAATATATTCTGCGCCCATCACCTCCAGCATCCCCGAACGAACCAGACGGGTGAGACGGCCGGTCACAAAAAAGCTGAGGGTGACCGAGGGCAGAATCATATGCTTCCAGGTGTCGCTGCCCGAGATGGGCAGCACCCGCAAAAACACGCCAAAGATCAAAACCAGCATCAGACCGGTCCAGAACGACGGCGTCACCTGCCCGATTAGCGCAAAGGTGGTCCCCAGCAGGTCCCAGACCGAGTTTCGATGCAGTGCAATAAAAATTCCCAGTGGAAAAGAGATCAATATACTGATCAATAAAGCAACCAGCGTCAGTTTCAAAGTCGCCGGAAAACGTTCAAGGATTAATTGAGAAACCGGAACCTGTTGACGAATGGAATTGCCCAGATCGCCCGAGGCCAGTTGAAGAAGATAGCGGCCATACTGGATGTAAACCGGCTTATCCAGTCCGTGTTGCTTGCGGAAATGGTCGATCGCCTCTTGATTTGCCTCTTCCGGCAGCATCAATTTTGCCGGATCACCGGTTACCCTGGTAATGAAAAACGCAAAAGTAACTGCACCCAGCAGAACAAGAAGAGCCTGAAAAACACGACGGATAATATAAGTCGTCATAATTCCTGTTCCTTACCAAGACACGAACTGCTGCTTAGAAATGGGGTGTTTGGGCAGCTGGGCTGCCCAAACACCAGGAGGGAGGAGAAATGTTTTACTTAATACTGGCCTGCCACATATCGATGTAGTTATCGAGATAGGGCTCATACTCGAAGCGGTTGCTCATACCCAGGAAATAAGGCAGACGCCAGAGATAAATCCAGGGCACGTCATTCCATACAATTTCCTCAGCCTGATTGGCAAGCTCCAGCCGTTTGGCAGGGTCTGCGGTCACAGTCAATTCATCCAGAACTTTCCCGAATTCTTCATTGCAGTAATTGAAGCTGTTATCCACATAACCACAGGTGAAGGTGTTTAATTCAATTTCGGGGCTGTTGTAGGTACCCAGGCCAAAGTAGAGCAGACCGGGGAAATTCTTGCCTTTGTGGACTTCCTGGAATTTGGCTGGCTCGACAATTTCGAGGTTGACCTTAATGCCAACCTGTTCCAGATTCTGCTTGATCACCTGATTAATCTCTTTGTCAGGGCCGTAGGCGCTGGCCTGAGTCTGCAAAGTGACTTCGAAGCCATCCGGATACCCGGCCTGGGCCAACAGTTCTTTGGCTTTTTCAGGGTTGTAATCGTAGGCGACGATATCGGGGTTGGTGTTGGGAGGATTCACCACACCGCGCAAAGATTCAGAACCACCCAGCAGATAGGCATCGATCAACGATTTGCGATCAATGGCATAGTTCATCGCCTGGCGGACTTCCAATTTCTTCAGCGCCTCGGGGGCTGCATCGCCCAACTGAATGCCGACAAACATTTTCCGCAGGCTCTGGAACTGAACCAGGCGGGAATTGTCAGAATCGGCCTGTTTTGCCAGATCACCGGGGATGCTGGGCAGCAGGTCTACATTGCCAACAATCAGTTCATTGATGCGCGAGCTGGATTCAGGGATGATGCGAACAACCACGTCTTTAATGTTGGGCGGACCCTGGAAATAGTCTTCGTTCGCGGTCACCACGATACGATTGTCTTTCACCCATTCCACAAACTTGTAGGGGCCGCTGCCCATCGGGTTTTTGGCCAGGAACTCGGCGTCATGTTCTGTATACCACTTGGGTTCCACAATAAACGCCTGCGCAAGGTGCCACATCATGTTTTCGGAAGGTTTCTCGGTGATGATCTGGAACGTATAATCATCGATGATCTTGACTTCCTTGTAATAACCACGCATGTGCAGTGTGCTGTAAGATTTATTCTCTTCGGTTCCCATGCGGTCCAACGAATATTTGACCGCCGCAGCATTGACCGGCTCACCATTGTGGAACTTGGCATTCTGCACCAGTTTGAATTCCCAGGTCAACGGGTCCACCCGTTTCCACTCGGTGGCCAGTTCGGGCATGGGTTTGCCTTCACGGTCATTCATCACCAGGCAGTCAAACATCCAGTAGATCACACTGCGGTTGAACATACTGGACATCTGGTCAGGATCCAGCGTATTCACATCAAACGCATTTCCAACCACCACCGGCTTAACTTCGGCCGGCGCTGCTTCAGCGGGGGCCGGGGCTGTGGTCGGTTCGGCGGCCGGGGCAGCCTCAGCAGGGGCAGCAGCTTCGGCCGGGGCGGTCGCCGCAGCGGGTTCAGCAGCCGGGGCAGCCGCGGGGGCGCAGGCACCCAGGAGCATCGCCAACAGAACAATCACATAAAAAGATTTTTTCATCGCCTTTTCTCCTTAATTATTTTACAGATCTACACAATGAACCAGAACACTTTTCAAACATTTGCTTATAAGCTCCTCCTGCCAGTTGCAGATTTGTTAAAATAGGCTTTGATTTCCTAGGGTTCTGTGAGGTTAGTTTTGGGGCTTATGCTCAATCAATTGGAAGGATGGGGGAAACAAATCATCTTTGGGAAGGTGTTCGTAATCACGTTCACAGTAACCCGGTTTCATCTTATCGAAATAGGCCTGCCCCTGTTTTTGAAGCCAGTCGAAATCAACGCCCTCAATTTTGCGGTCTTGCATGACGATTTTGCCGTCGATGATTGTGGTTTTCACATCGCTACCCCGCGCACTGATGACCAAAGTGCGGATCGGGTCATCTTGCACGCCGAAATGCAAGCCACTGAAATCGATGATGATCAGATCGGCCTTTGCCCCGGGCGCCAGACGGCCCAGGTCTTCTCTCCCCAGGGCTTTGGCGCCACCCAGGGTCGCCGCGCGGTAAAAATCGGCATAGGTGCAGCCAGACGAAGATTCACTGCGGTTTTTCGCCATCGTGCTGCCCAGGCGAATATTCTGAAACATATCTGGCGGAAAAGTATCGGTACCCAGGGCCATATTCACCCCGGCGCGGGCGTATCGGGCAAAATCTTCCAGCGCTCTGCCGTGTCGTCCAATAATCAACGGGCAGTGGATCACGGTTGTTTTTGATTCGCCCAACAGCGCCAGATCATCGCTGAGCGGGTTATCATGAACATCGCTATAACCGGTAATGTAGGTGGCGTGGGGAATGGAAGTGCGCTCCCCCAGAAAACCCAGATCCGACAGAAAATGAACCGGGGTCTTGCCATAATGTTTTCTGATCCAACCATATTCGAATGCACCCTGTGCAGCGTGCAGACGGATGGGGCAGCCCAGCGCATCACTGTGCCGTTTCGATTCCTGCAACACATCCGGCGTCTGGGTTTCAATCCGCTCCGGTGCGAGCATGCCCCGCACCAGGCCGCCATAGGCCCCGTCAAAGTTCTTCACAAAATCAACCGCCCGCTGCAGCCCCTTTTTTCCTTCTTCTTCTTTCCAGTAAACTTCCGTCGAGCCATCCGCTTTTATCACCCGCGAGCCACACTGGTAACTGGGTCCCAGATAAATGCGCAGGCCCAGTTTTCCGGCATGGTGGGCAGCCGCTTCCAGCTCTTCATAGGTCTCGGCCCATTTTTTATAAAAAACCGAGGTGATCGGCATGGCGGTGGTGATGCCATGCAAGATCAACTGGGTATATGCATATAAAGACTTAAACGCCTCTTCTTCGGGCGTCATCACCTCATGCGAGCCTTTCAGATAATATTCTTCGGACCAGAGCAAATTTTTTTGAATTTTCTGCGGCGCTTCCAGGTGAATCAGGTCATGGTCAATATCGCCCAGGGCGTTCAGGTCAATAAATCCGGGGGCAACAATTGCATTGCCGGCATCCATAACCTGATCGACCGGATAAGGATAATCATGGCCGACAAAAAGGATGCGATCTTCTTCATATACGACTTCGCCATTTTTAAAAATCACGTGATCGTGATTCTGATAGCCAATGACGAAACTTGCCTGGATTTTTGTTTTCATAGACCTTCCAAAGCAAAGAATATAAATTGAGTTGTAATGGGGTAATATTGGGGCGACATTATTATAATGTTACAATAATGTCTTATAAAAAATCGTTCTTTATTGCATTATAACAATGTTACTATAAATAGCAATAGGGAAATTTAGCAAATTTGGAATCAATTTTGTTCCTATGCCAGGTATAGGGCGGGGCGTGTGCCCCGCCATCCAGTTTACACTTGCGGAGGAAGGCTTTGAACGTGGTAACGGAAGCGGTCACCCCGATAGCAACCGCGAAAATACTCAATGGGCCGCCCGTCGACATTTTTTAGCAAGCGGGTAATCACCAGAATGGGTTCGCCGGGCGTCATCTCCAGAATTTTGGCCTCTTCGCGCCCCACGGGCAGCGCCTCAACAATACGTTCCACCATGCACTTTGAAAAATCAATCCCGGTAATATAATTCATCGACCCCCCGATCTCGGTTAAAGAGAGGTCAACTTTATCCAGAAAACCATCTGCCACATACGAAACAACATACCCAAGCACCAGACCATTGGCAATGCGCAGCCGGCGCAGCCCAAAAACCCTGCTCCCCGGCGCGATCTGCAAACTCACGGCCACCTGTTCTGCGGCCGGCATCTGATTGGTCGACAGCACCTTCCACGATAGTTCGAAACCCTGTTCCCGAAAATCAATCACATCCAGGCTGAAAGATTCCGTGCCCTCCTGCACTTTGGGTCGGGCAACAAAAGTCCCCCGTCCGGGCTGGCGGTGAATCCGGCCTTCCAGTTCCAGCTCACGCAAAGCCTGACGCACAGTCGTGCGACTGAGTTCATAATCGCGTTGGATTTCTTCTTCTGTGGGCAACTGCTGACCCGGTTTCCAATTTCCCAGTTCAATATGGTTCAAAAGCAGTTCTTTGAGCTGGAGATAAAGCGGGAAATGTGAATTTCGATCAATTTGCATGTTTCATCCAACTTCAATTCAGATTTTCAATAACATCATTATCGTAACATTATAATATCTTTATTAACAACCGACAAACAGAAAATTTGAAAATACGAACCCGCGAACCGCTGTTGCACTACCCCCACCAGACCAGAGACCCGGTCTACAATCAAAAATACCCGCACAAAGTTTGCGGGTATTAATTTCCCCCGGCCCAATTTGAGCCGGGGGCGCTGTTGTTTCTTAACCAACCCGCTCTACCGCCGAGACCAATCCTTCGCTGATTTGCCATACCCGCTCGGCCATGCCTTCATCATAAGATGGTTTGGAGGAGGGCACTGCTTTTTTATTCGAAAAATACTGGCCGTTGATTCCTTCCACCTCGGCAGATGAAGCCAGATAAATGGAGGTCGCGGCCCCCTCTTCGGGAGAAATTGCGCCAAGCTGAAACAAATGAAACAGTGGTTTAAACAGACCGCCGTTGCTAAGCCCAAAATTGGTCGCCACAAACCCGGGGTGCAGTGCATTTACCGTCACACCGCTGCCTTCCAGCCGGCGCGCCAGGGCGTAGGTAAAATATAAATTCAACAACTTCGAATTGCTGTACTGCCGCCAGCCACTGTAATTGCGCTTAGCCTGCAAATTATCCGGGTCGAGACTGGCGCCCATATGCGCCATCGACGATACATTGACAATTCGAGCCGGGGCCGACTTTTTCAGCAGGTCCAGCAGGGCCTGGGTCAGAAGAAAATAGTTCATATGGTTCAGCGCCACAGTCATTTCAATTCCATCGGCGCTCTCCTGACGCTGCATATACATGGCCCCGGCGTTATTCACCAGCACATCCAACCGATCATGCCGGGCACGAAATTCTTCGGCGGCCCGCAGTACCTGACGCTGTTCTGAAAGATCGGCGACAATACCATCCACCCGATCATTCCGGCTGCTACGCCGGATCTCTTCTATCACCCGGGCGGTTTTTTCAGAATTGCGGCCTATGATCGTCACGGCCGCGCCCATGCGTGCCAGTGTCTCGGCCGTAATCCGGCCAATGCCATCGGTCCCGCCGCTGACGAATATAGATTTGCCCGTTAATTGCATTTGTAATTCACCCATTTTTTTCTCCTCACCGTTCATACAACGATTCTACCGGTGTGTACGTAGAAAATACAGGGATAGCACGCGTAAGATTATACAAAGATGGTGCATCGCAAAGACTTACCCGCCAACTTTGGGAGATCGATTTATAATCAAAAGCATCTCATTGAAAACTGGCCGTCTCCCACTACCCGGGGGAGTGCTTAAGGAAAAAACGCCATGAAGGTATCCATTAAGGTTTTACCCGTTGTGCTGCTGGCCGCGCTGCTGAGCGCCTGCGCTGCACCCACCCCGCTGCCCACG
>CAZQLE010000011.1:0-34856 GCA_964593905.1 uncultured Anaerolineaceae bacterium
TTTGTGCATGGATGTGGCCCGGCGGGAAGTGCATATCGGCGCGGTCTCTGTAAGCCTGACCCCAACCGAATTTGATATTTTACATATCCTGATGCAGGAAGCCGGCAAGGTGTTGACCCACCATCAGATCATTGATCGGGTGTGGGGCACACACCAGGGAGACGAGAGCCGTTTGCTGCGAGTTAACATCAGCAATTTGCGCAAAAAGATCGAGCCAGACCCCAACCAGCCGGCATATATCAAGACCGAGCTGGGGGTGGGTTATCGTGTGGTTGACCCGTTGGAATGAGCATGCCCCTTGTGTGGGTGCCTCGCTTTACCCGGAGCGACAGACTGCTTTTGTCTTTCTGCTGAGTTTAAACCAACCCTATTGACTTTTTCCCCTTGAATGTTATACTCTAGTAACCCTTACTTTCTTAATGTTAAAAAGTATTCAATCCGACCTTCACCACCTGTTCCCCGGTTTTTTTGCCAGAGGGATATGAAACCCAGCGTTACACCCCGTTTGATTCGAAAAATAAACCAGTCTGCCATTCTGGACCTGGTGCGCACCTCTGGCCCGATTTCGCGGACCGAGATTGCCCACCGGCTGCATACCAGTCTGCCAACGGTAATGCGCATCATCGATGACCTGATCGTTGAGAACCTGGTGGTGGAAGACGGCACTTTTGAGGTGAACGGCGGCCGGCCGCGCGCCATGCTGGCGTTTAACGGGCAGGCGCACACTGTCATCGGGTTGGACCTGGGTGGGACGCAGATGTATGGCACACTGGCCGATTTGAACGGCCGGGTGTCAAAAGAGATTGTGCTGCCCTGGGTTAGCCAGGGGCCCGAAAAAAACTTTGAGCTGGTGTGCGGCTTGATGCAAGAGCTGATCGATGCCGCCGCGCAAACGGGCTGCCATGTGCTGGGCGCAGGGATCGGCGTGCCGGGCATTACCCACCCCGAACAGGGGCTGGCGGTGCTGGTGCCCAGCCTTGAATGGGAGAACTTCCCGCTGCGCGAGCGCTTGCAGGAACGGTTTGACCTGCTGGTGTTGATTGAAAATGATGTTAACCTGGCTGCGCTGGGCGAGTATGGCTTTGGCGCTCAGGCTGGCGCTGAAAGCCTGGTTTGCATTACGGTTGGCTCGGGCGTGGGCGCCGGAATTTTGCTGGACCGCAAGATTCACCGCGGGCATCGCTTTGGCGCGGGCGAGATCGGCTATGTGCTGCCGGGTGTAAACTATCTGGGCATTAAAAGCGGTGACTATGGCGCCCTTGAACGACAGGCCTCGGGGGCGGCGGTCATCCGCCGCGCACAGGCCTACCTGCGCGAACAGGGCGACCCGCGCGCCGGGCAGTTGTTCACCCTGCAAACCCTGTATGAAGCGGTCTGGGCCGGCGAAAGTTGGGCCTGTGTGATTGCCGATGAGATGACCGATTATCTGGCGATGGCTGTGGCCTCGGTTTCGGCCCTGATCGACCCCGAAGTGATCGTGCTGGGCGGCGGCATTGCTGTTTATGCAGATGAAATGATCCCGCAGATTTTAAAACGATTGGACGGCGTGATGCTTTACCCGCCCCGGTTGGTGAAATCTGACCTGGGCTATCGCGCCGCCGTGATGGGTGCCATTTTAAAGGTATTGGATGCGGTGACCGAACATGTTTCGGTTGCATGACCCGCGGTCTTTTGTGGCCTGAGCTTGTCAGAGGCCATCGGCGTATTGCCCCATCTCTGTGGGGTGTTGCGGCTGCGGTTGTGAAAAGAAGGTCGTCAGATCTGTCCATCCCCCGCGGTTTACCGTGGGTTTGGAAAAACAATTGCCAACCCTATTTTTTACTTGAGGAGGAACCATGCTACGCTTCCAACGTGTTTTAGCTGTCCTGCTTCTGGCTGTCGTGCTGTTTGGCGCGGTCGGTTGTGCGGCTCAGCCCAAGGATGAAGGTCCCAAGACGGTGCGTGTGCTTGCCATGCAGCAGGCGGGCCCCACTCCCGAAGAAATGAACGCCATTGTGGCGAAATTCAATGAAAAGAATCCCACCATCAAGGTGGAAATCGAGTATGTGGCTTATGATGCCCTGCACGATAAAATTGCCACCGCCATGGCCACCAACCCGCCCGCTTATGATGTCGTTCTGGTGGATGATATCTGGTATGCCGAGTTTGCCAAGAACGGCTATATCTGGGATGTGACCGACAAGATCGACGACAACATGAAGAACAACATCTTCCCGTCGGCCTGGGCCATCACCACCGTCAGCGGCAAAACCTATGGCATGCCCTGGCTGCTGGACGCAAAATACTTCTACTACAACGAAAAAATCCTGGCCGATGCCGGTTTTACAGCCCCTCCCACCACCTGGGAAGAGCTGATGGCGCAGGCCAAGACCATCAAAGAGCAGGGCCTGGTGGAATATCCGGTGGCCTGGTCGTGGGGTCAGGCTGAAGCCGCGATTTGCGACTATGTAACCCTGATCGAAGGCAACAACGGCGGGCTGGTGGATGATGCCGGCAAACCGGTTTTTAACAACGAAGTTGGCGTTCAGACCCTGGACTGGATGAAGAAGACCATTGATGACGGCCTGAGCAACCCCGCCTCGATCTCTTATGTTGAAGAAGATGTGCGCAATGTCTTTTCACAGGGCAAGGCTGCTTTTGCGATCAACTGGCTGTATATGTACGAACTGGCTGCCATGAATCAGGATGAATCGCAGATTGTTGGCCAGGTGAAGATGGCCCTCATGCCGGTTTTTGAGGCTGGAAAAGCCGCCGGTGTGGAAAGCGCTGCCATCAATGGCTCAATGGGCTTCTCGGTGGTCGATAAATCGCCCAACCGCGATGCCGCCTGGGAATATGTCAAATTCTTGACCGGCGAAGACGTTCAGAAAGAATATGCCGCGCATTTGCTGCCGGTCTGGTCAAACGTCTACGAAGGCGAAGCACTGAAGACCCTCGAATCGCTCAATCCTGCTGCCCCGGTGACCGTGCCGATGTTCAAACAGCAGATCCCGCTTTCGATGGTTCGCCCCAAAGTTCCGTACTACAGCGAAGGCTCGAAGGCCCTGCAGCTTGCTCTGCAAGAAGCACTGACCGGTCAGAAGACCGCTCAACAGGCGCTGGACGATGCTGCGGCGAAATGGGTTGAACTCGGCGCTGCCAAGTAATCTGTTTTTGAACCGCTAAATTTTTTTGCAGGCCGGGAGGGACCGGCGTTTGATTGAACCACCGGTCCCTCCTTCCATCCCACTGAACCTGCGAGGTGGAATGACCCTAGTTTCGCAATCCCGTAAGAAACCAACACTGGCGCGCCAGGAGATCCGCGACGGCCTGTGGCTGCTATTCCCCAGCCTGCTGGTCATCATCGTCATCACCCTTATTCCGGTGCTGTTCACCCTGGTGCTTAGCTTTTTTAATACCCCGCTTTCAAACCCGGTGCCGCAAGATTTTGTCGGGTTGGGAAATTATCTGAATTTTCTCAAAAGCCAGCAGTTCTGGCAGGCGATCTGGCGCACGTTCTACTTCACCGTGGTTTCGGTGGGGTTGGAGCTGACGCTGGGTCTGGGGGTCGCGCTGCTCATCCATTCCCGGCCGCCGGGCTGGGGTTTTTTACGCACCAGTTTGATCATTCCCTGGGCTGTGCCCACTGTGGTCAATGGTGCGATGTGGCGCTGGATTTATAACGCCGACTACGGTGCGCTGAACGGCATTTTGTATACCCTTGGCATCATTGATAAATATCACGCCTGGCTCACCGATCCGTCTCTGGCATTGAACCTGATTATTCTGGCCGATATCTGGCACAGCGTCCCTTTTATTGCCATCATTTTGCAGGCGGCCCTGGCCACCATTCCGGTGGAACTGGATGAAGCGGCCCAGGTGGATGGCGCCAGCGCCCTGCAACGATTTATCAGCATTCGTTTGCCGCTGTTGCAACCGGCCATTCTGGTGGCGCTGGTGGTGCGCACGGTGGAAGCTTTCCGCGTCTTTGATATCATCTATGTCATCACGCAGGGCGGGCCGGCATTTGGCACGGTGACCATCTCGTACCTGACCTATCTGGAATCATTTACCTACGGTAAATTGGGGTCGGGTTCTGCGCTGTCTTTCTTGATTTCGATCTTTACCCTGTTGATGGCGTTGGTCTATATCAAAATTCTGTATAAGCCGGAGAACCGCACATGAAACACCGCAAAACCCTGGATCTGATCCTGAAATTGTTGTTGATGGCGGTGGTGCTGTTCTTTATCTATGCTCCGCTGGCCTGGCTGGTGCTTTCGAGCATCTCCACCCGTGCCGATCTGTTGGCTGTTCCTCCGCGCTTTATCCCGACCAGCCCGACCTTTAAGAATTATCTGGATATTCTGCTGCCCGGCCGTTCGGCCTCTGAGGTGGCTTCGACCTTTAAAATTGCGCTGAGCAATTCGCTGCTGGTGGCCTCGGCCACAACGGCCATCTGCCTGGTGATTGGCTCGCTGGCGGCCTATGCGCTGGCGCGGCTGCGACTGCCTTTTCGCAACAAGCTGGTGGTGGGCATTCTGAGTGTGCGCATGATCCCCGAAATTTCGCTGGTGATCCCGTTGTTTATCGCTGCGGCCAAGCTGGCGTTGATCAATAAGCCGGGCGTGCTCATCATCACGTATCTCAGCTTTGCCCTGCCGTATGCCATCTGGATGATCACCACCTTTTTTGAGACCGTGCCAATGGAACTGGAAGACTCGGCCCGCATTGACGGCTGTTCGCGGCTGCGCACCCTGTTCAGTGTGGTGCTGCCGGTGGCGATGCCGGGTATGATCTCAACCGGGCTGTTTATCTTTCTGCTGGCCTGGGATGAATTCTTCTTTGCCCTGTTGTTTACCAGCACCATTGCGGCCAAAACCGCGCCGGTGGCGATTGCCGAATTCACCGGTCGTTACGCGGTGGATATCACCGGCATGATGGCCGCCGGGGTGCTGGCGGCGCTGCCGCCGGTGCTGCTGGCGTTGATCTTCCAGCGCTACATTGTCAGCGGCTTGTCTGCCGGGGCGGTAAAGGGCTGATGATGGATCCTATTGTGATTGGAATTGATCTGGGGGGCACCAATGTGCGCGTGGGCGCCATTACCCCGCAAGGCGAGCTGCTGCACGCGCTGGAGGCGCCGATTGAGGCCACCCGCGGCCCGGAGTGGGGGGTGCAGCGCATTATCGAACTGGTGGATCGGGTGCAGGCGCAAAGCGAAAACCGCCCCCTGTTGGGAATCGGCATCGGCAGTACCGGGCCGGTGGACCGGGAACGCGGCGCGGTGCAAAACCCGTATACCCTGCCCACCTGGGAAGATGTGGATATTGTCCGGCCGTTGAGTGAGCGCTATGGCGTGCCTGCCACGCTGGAAAACGATGCCGATTCGGCGGCGCTGGGCGAGGCCTGGGTTGGCGCCGGCAAGGGTGTAGAACGGCTGGCTGCGGTGACGGTGGGCACCGGCATTGGTACGGCGTTTATTTATCGTGGGCAGATTTACCGTGGATTTTTGGGGTATCACGGAGAGGGCGGGCATATGCTGCTCGACCCGAACGGCCCCCAATGTTATTGCGGCGGGCGCGGCTGCTGGGAGATGTTGGCCGCAGGCCCGGCCATTGCCCTTCAGGCGCAGGCGGTGGCCGCGGCAGAACCGACCCGTATGTTGGCTCTGGCAGGCGGCAGCCTTGAAAAGATCTCGGCCCGTCATCTGGCGCAGGCGGCCCGCGAAGGCGACCCGGCCGCGTTGAAGCTGGCCGACCAGATTGCAACTTATCTGGCCTGGGGTATGGTGAACCTGATTGCCCTGCTGATGCCCGATTGTGTGGTGCTGGGCGGCGGCGTCATTGAATCATTTGATATTTTTGAACCGACTTTTCGCCGTGTGCTCTACCGGCATAATATCATGGCCCCGCTCGAACGGGTGCGCATCGAGCGCGCCCAGTTGGGCAGCCGGGCCGGAATGCTGGGCGCAGCGCGGGCTATTTTAAATCTTGCAGGAGAAAACGCGAATGACCTCTTCCCCATACATTAAGGATATCCTCAACCAACCGGCTGCCATGCGTGATGCGTTGGATCATTATCCGGTCGGCGCGTTAAGAGAGGCAGCCCAGCGCTTTAGCCGGGGTGAGTTTGACCGCATTTTGGTGACCGGAATGGGTGGCTCTTATGCGGGATCGATCCCGGCGGTTGAGATGCTGGCAAAGACCGGCACACCGGTCTTATGGATGGAAACCTCCGAGTTAATTCATTATCAGATGGAACAGATCTCTTCACGCACACTGCTGTGGGTGATTTCACAGTCTGGGTTCAGTGTGGAGATTGTCCGTTTGCTTGAAATGGTCAAAGAAAAACCGCCCGCGTATATCATCGGCGTAACCAACACCATCGACAGCCCGGTGGGGCGTTCCTGCCAGGCGGTGCTGCCGCTTTCGGCCGGGCCTGAATATACAGTGAGCACCAAGACTTATCTCAATACGCTTACGGTGATGCAGCTTGCCGCGCTGGAATTGACCGGCCAGCCGTTGGACAGCGCGTTTATTGAGTTTCGCAAGGCCGCCGATGCTGTTGAGACTTTCCTTTCGACCTGGGAAGAGCGGGTGGCTGCGCTGAAAACAGATCTGGGCAGGCGGATGCACCGGATGCTGTTGATTGGCCGTGGGCGGTCGCGCGCTGCGGTTGTGACCGGCTCGTTAATTTTGAAGGAAGCCGCCAAAGTGATTGTGGAAGGCATGACAACTTCGTTCTTCCGGCATGGGCCGCTGGAACTGGCCGATGAAAAACTGACCCTGCTGGTGTTGGCAGGACCGGAAAAGACGCAGGCCATTAATCATGCCCTGGCCGATGAAGCTGCCAGTTATGGCGCGCAGGTGGTCTGGATTAGCACTGCCCAGGACGCCACGCTGCCGACTCTGCTGCTGCCCTCTGTAAGTGAACTGGCGCTGCCCGTGGTTGAGATTCTGCCCATGCAGATGATGACCATTGCTTTTGGGGAGCTGAATGGTTTTCAGCCGGGCATTTTCCGCCATATGGGCAAAATTACCCGCACAGAGTAGCCGCCAGAGATTCTTCGCGCTCTGCGCACCTGCGGTGCACGGCGCACCGACAGAACACGGCGCACCGGCTCAGAATGACACTAAGGACGCACGTGTCATGCTGCGCCAACGGCAGAAGCATCCCTACGCCGATCTGCAAGGCCCTTGCCGCAGCCTGCACAGGTAGGGATTCTTCGCGCTCTGCGCACCTGCGGTGCACGGCGCACCGACAGAATGCAGCGCACCGGCTCAGAATGACACCTACTCTTGACCGTGTCATGCTGCGCCAACGGCGCGCAGAGCGAGCGGAGCGAAGCATCCCTACGCTAATCCACCAACCCATTGCTGGTGCCATTGGCGTTGCTACGCTCTCTCAGAATGACACCTGATTGTGGCCGTGTCATGCTGCGCCAACGGCAGAAGCATCTCTGTGCCGGTCTCACCCCGCGCTGAGGCGCACGATGATAACGGCTGCGCCCACCAGCAGCCCATACACAAGATGACACAGCCAAAAATAAACGCGAAACACCCAGCGCACCCCGCGTGTGCGCTGGTGTAACACACTGGCGGTTTCTTCGCGGGTGAAGATCTCTTCAATCCCTTCCAGCGAACGTCTCAGGTCTGACCAGGTGCGGTTATAGCGCAGATAAAGCGATGAAAGCTGGACGAGCAGGATGAAGGCGATATAAACGCCATAAAATAACGCGCTCAGCCGGATGGCGGTCAGGGTGATGTCTTTATCCACCACGGCGGCCAGCAATACCCCCAACACAATCCCCAGCGTCTTAAACAGGTCGGTAACCAGCCCGCTGGTCAGATCGCCGATGGCGGCGCGGGTTTTATCGTTAAACTCGCGCATGGCGGTCAGATATTTGCCGCGCCGTTCAAAGTAGGCATCGACGCTTTTCTTGCGAAAGAACTCAAAATTGGCGTTGACCTCGCGGTATACCATATCCATGTTAAAGCTATCGAGCAGCAGGGTGAAGTTCTGGGCTGCGTCGCGCCCCATGCGCAGCGCCGCCACCCGGCGGGCAATGGAGAGCTTGTCGCTGGAGAAGCCCTCGTAAGCCCATTGGAACAATTGGAACAGCCCGGCAGACCCGCCGTTAAACCCCACCGGCGGCGCCTGCACCGTAATGAGTGGGTCGAGGGTTAAATCGGCCGTCACACTGCCGTTGACCAGTGTGTTCACCCGTTGGCCGAGATAGGCCAGACAGGCCTGGGCGCACAGGTCGCTTAAACGCCCGGCCAGGGTGTGATCGCGCACCTTCTGATTGGCCGGAATGGTATCAGCAAGATGAAAATGCAGCGGCGTCAAACGAGATGGGGCCGTCAACCAGATGCATTCGCGCAGACGGAATTCCAGAACTTCGCTCAGGGCTTTTCGTTCGGGCAGGGTATGGGTGATTTTCTCCCAGGCGGCCGCGTCCCAGGCGCTGCGTCCGAGCACGCTGAGATGAGACCCTACCACCGCGGCGCACGAATCACCCACCAGCAGCAGCAGCGCGGTTTTATCGGGCGGCAGCCAGTGTGGCTCCAGCCCGATCCAGGTCTGCCTTTCGTCAATAAACGCGACCAGCTCATGGGTTTTCCAGAAGAAGAGGACCTGCAGCGCGGCGGGCGCGCCCAGCGGGGCCAGCGCGGCCGCTTTATCCATGCGGGCCGTCAGCTCCACCTGCGGCAGCACGCCCTGCTGTTCCAATCCGGCGCACCAGTTCCAAATGTCAGTCTGGTCCACCGGCAGCGGCCGGGGGCCTTTCCAGGCGGCTTTGAATGCCGCACTCTCGGGCAGCCCGGCGGCGGCCGGACCGCTGAGCAGGGTATAGGTGGAGTCGATCTCCCACAGGGTGGGCAGGGCCTGACCGGCGGGGAGGATGCGCGCCGCGGCGCTGAACTCTTGAAAAGAGAACAGCAGTTCAACTTGCAGCGTATCCAGCGCGGCGCTCAACTGCCCGACGATTTTCTGTGCTTCTGCGGGGGTCAGGCGGGTGCGGGTCAGGGTGAACGAGGCCTCGGTTTCAGAAACGGCCGGGTGATACTGTTCGGCGACCGACTGAACGGCATCGACGGCGGCGGCCAGGCGGGCAAACGGGTTGTTATTCATATTTTGTGCGCACATCGGCGCGGTTAACTTGCAGGGTAAATTCCAGGGTGTCGCCGGTCAGCCCGGTTAACCCGTCAAAGCTGTCTGTCGGACCGCTGATTTCAAGCCCTTTGTGTTTGCCGGCGATCACTCGATAGATCATGCGGCGCGGTTTGTTGGCATGTTGGGCAAACACGGCCGCCGGAACCAGATACGCGCTCTCGCGTTCCAGATGTTTTCGCAGCGCATCGGCAGGAAAACCGCCCGAAAAGAGCTTTAGCTCAGCGGCGGTTTGTTCAATTTGCGCCGCGTTAATGCTGCCCGAAAAAGAGGCCAGTTTTTGCAGAAAGCGGGGCAGTTGCTGGGTTTGCAATACCAACTGTTGATTCTGGGCAAACTCTTCCAACTCGGTGGGCAGACGCTGAATCTGGTGTTCATCGGAAATCTTGAATTTGCATTTCAGAAATTGTTCCAAAAAATAACGTGAGACCCCGCGCACACCGCTCTCTTGAAAATCACACACTTTCAAATCGAAATCATCTTTTTGCGGGTGGGGGTAGATGGCGCCTTTTTGAATGCGCTGCACCAGCACATTGGCAATTTCTTGCACGGTCAGATCCGGCTGATCATCTTTTACCAGGTGGACGAAAGCCTCTTTTTGAAAATAGACCTTGAACAACACGGCAAACACCCGCTTGGCGTCGGTATCACGGCAGCGCAGCACAGCCAGCACAGCCGCCGAGGCATTGATCGGCGAGTTGTTGAAGAGCAGATCTGCCAGATCTCCGGCGGCCGCGAAAAACAGGGGGTCGTCTTGCTGCACAGCCTGAATGGCGGTTTTCGCCTCGTTGGAGGTGGCGACAAAGCGGGCCGAAAGACTGTTGCCCGAGTCTTCTGCTTTGATCAAGTCTTCAGTGCATTTGATGAAAAAATTCTGGATGGTGAGATGCAGATTGGCGACCGGCAGTTCAACGGTTGCTTTGGCGAGGGTCTTGCCGGGTGGGTTGACCAGATGAAAAACAGCCCGTTCCAACTCAATTGTCATGAATCCCTCCCTGCCTACTGTGTTTATTATACGGCGGAATCACAACCGACGGGCGATGGCGGGGGGAGCAGTTGGGGCGGCGTTACCCCCCTGTTTCAAGGGGTTCAATGACCGGCCCGGCGGGGGTATCTTTTACCTGCCAGCCCAGGGCCAGGATGCGCGCGCGCAGTGTGTCTGATTCGCCCCAGTTGCGGTTTTCGCGGGCCTGCTGGCGCAGCATCACCAGGTTTTGCACTTCCACCGGGACCACAAGGCGGGCATCCTGTTCGACGGCGCGGCGCAGCCGGTGTTCTTCCATTTTCGTTCGCGCGGCTTCGGGCAGGCCCAGGTCTTCCCAGCCGGGAAGGCGAAAACTACCCAGTGTCTCCATCGGCAGCACGCCCCCTGAAAGCAGCGTTTCTTCATGACCGTCGCGCAAGATGTGCAGCGCATCTTTTCCGGCGGCCTGAAACGTTCCGTTTTCAAAGTCAAACACGGCTGCGGTTTGCTCATCAATACCCAGAATCACACTTTGCGGTGGAATCATCTCGCGCAGCAGGTTGAAACGCGGCGCGCCCATAAAACAGTAGCGGGTATCCAGCTCGGCGCCGCCGTCGTTATTGTTCCAATGGGGCAGGATGATGAGATTCAGCCCAAAGGGGCGAAACAGGTCCAGACCGGTTTTCCAGAAAGGATCTTCGCCGACTTTGTAAATCTCATATACCGGGAGGGATAATGACCCCATCGCGATGGCTGCGGCCGAAGCCAGCGCCAGCGCTGCACCGCAGGCGTGGCGGGCGCGCACCCACTGCCAGGCCAGGCTGCTGCGCAGTTGCCGAATGGTATAAGACGGGCTGCCAGGCCCCAGAAAGATCAGGTTGCTGTCGAGCAAAGGCTCGAGCAGCGCCGGGTCGTTTGGGCTTAAATCTGTCCCCAGCCGCCGGGCGGGCAACACGCTCACCACAGGGCGGTAGTTTTGCAGCCGCACAGCCATATATTCTCCCACCCGGCCGGCCACGCGCGACGCGTTAAGTTCAAACCCGGCGGGGGTCTCAAGAACACTGACCTGCAAGGGCAGCGGTTGATTTTGGACCAGCAGTTCGTAAACTTGCCCACCGGCGGCGGCTGTTTCTCCAGAGCCGATCAGGGCGATTTTTCCAAAGGCAGGTTTTTGATTCATCGTTTTTCTTTCCAGTGACTTTGATTTTTATTATAGAATGAAATTACTCAACAGTGTCTGGTTTGTATAACCCGCAGGATTTTGTTTTTGGACCTTTCATCACAACCGGCCTGCGCAAAAACCGGCCGCCGCCGGGCAACTTTTCTTCCGGTTACATCCTTTTGCGATTTTGGGGTTAAAATAAGCAGCGACCTCCCCATTCATTTCGATCTCATCCGGTCGCAACTCTGATAAAAATATTCTCTTTTTTGCATCTTTGCTGCCGGCAGTTGAGGAAAGACCTTTAGAAAACATGTCATCGATTGATGAAATTAAAGCGCGGATCGATATTGTCGATCTGGTGTCTGAAACGGTGAAACTGCGCCGGGCCGGTAAAAACTTTACCGGCTTTTGCCCGTTTCACGCGAATACCCGCACCCCCGCTTTTGTGGTCTTCCCCGATTCTGGCACCTGGCGCTGCTTTGGGCAGTGTAACGAGGGCGGCGATATCTTCCGCTATGTAATGAAGAAGGAAGGCTGGGATTTTGCCGAGACGCTGCAACACCTGGCGCAGCGCGCCGGGGTGGTGTTGGAAGCGCCCACTGCCCAGAAAAAAGAGGAAGAAGACCAGCACGAACGTCTGCGCACCCTGCTGGAGGATGCGGTGACGTTTTATCGCCATCATTTGCTGCAAACTCCGGCTGGCAAACCCGCGCTGGAATTTTTAACCCGCCGCGGCCTGACCCAGGAAACGATGGAACAATTTGGCCTGGGGTATGCCCCCCAGTCATGGGATACGGCGTTGAATTACTTTACCGGGCGCGGCTATACCCCGGCTGAACTGCTGGAAGTGGGCCTGGTGACTGAGCGCCGCAATGAAGACGGCAATCTGAAAGAAAACGGCGGGGTGTATGACCGCTTTCGCAACCGGGTGATGTTCCCCATTCGAGATGGGCTGGGGCGCATGGCCGGTTTTGGCGCGCGCATTCTGAATCCCGATGATATGCCCAAGTTTCTTAATTCGCCCCAGACGGCGTTGTTTGATAAGGGCCGTCTGTTATATGGCCTGGACCTTGCGCGTAAAGCCATTCGCACGCAAGACCAGGTGGTGATTGTGGAAGGCTATCTGGATGTGATCGTGCTGCACCAGGGCGGTTTTCGCAACACGGTTTCGCCCATGGGTACCGCGCTGACCGAAGACCAGGTGCGCTATCTAAAGCGCTTTACGCGGCGCATGGTGCTGGCGTTGGATGCCGATGCGGCCGGGGCCAAAGCCACCCTGCGCGGTTTGGAAGTGGCCCGGCAGGCCATGGATCACAGCGCTGAGATGTCGTTCGACGCGCGCGGTCTGCTGCGCAACGAGGCGCGGCTGCAAGCCGATTTGCGTGTAACGGCCATTCCCGATGGAATGGACCCCGACGAAGTGGTGCTGCGCGACCCGGCTGAGTGGGAAGCTATTCTGGCCGCGGCGCAGCCGATTGTGATTCATGTCATGGAAACCCTGGCCGCGGCGCAGAATCTGGAAGACCCCAAGGTTAAACGGGATGTCGCTGCGCAGGTGCTGCCTTTAATTGAAGATGTGCCCGACCCGGTTGAACGCGACGCCTACCGCCAGCGTCTGGCGCGGCTGTTGCGCGTAGATGAACGCAGCCTGCTGGGCAGCGGTTCTGGCAGCGGGCCGGCCGGTGGCCGCCGCCCGGCCCGGCGACGCGAACAGCAGGCCTCGGCCGTTGCCGCGCTTACCGACCGGGTGAAGCTGCACGCCGACCTGGAAGAGCACAGTCTGCGCTTGCTGCTGCGCCAGCCCGAGGCGTTGTATTTGTTGGATCGAAACTTGCAAAACGCAGGGTTAATTCGTTTTACCCCCGAAGATTATGACCGGGCAGATTATCAACTGCTGGTGCGGCTGGTGATTCGCGCTCTGGAGCAAGATCAAATGGAACCGCAGCGCCATCTGGAAGAGAATTTGCCCGAAGAATTGGAAGACGCCTATCAGGGGTTAAGATCTCCGCTGGAGCAAGGCGAACCCACCACCGATAAGCTGGTTGAAGACCTGGTGCGCACTGTGGTGCGCCTGCGCAGTGAGCGCATTTCAGCCGGATTAAACCAGATTCGTTTTTTTCAACAAGACTTACAGGAACAGGGAGAAATTCAAATTGACGCATATCGTGAATTGGTCTTGCAATATGCCCAGACCCTGGCGCGTCTGAACCGCCTCATCGGCCAACCCGTCCAACTCGACTAATTTCATTTGTATGGTATAGTTAACCCATGTCTCGCCCGAAAAAAACCTCCCCCTCCCCAAAAGCGAAATCGACTGTAGAAAATGCCACCCGCAGCCGCAAGACCGGTGCTGCCGGGCGTGGTGGAAAATCTTCCACCGGTAAGGCTGTTCCATCGGATGAGCTGATGGATGCCCCGGTATTGGATGAAGAGTTTTTGGAAAAAGACGAACCCGATGAGGGAGTGTTGGCCAAAACCGCGGAGGATCTCCCGGATGCGACCGACGACCCGTTGGCGCTGCTGGCCAACCCCAACCTGGCGGTTGAGCTTTCTGAAGACCCCGTCCGGTTGTACCTTAAGGAGATCGGTCAGATCAACTTGCTGGATGCCGACAGCGAGTTTCGCCTGGCAGCGCGGATCGAAGCGGACCGCCTGCTGGAAGAACTGGAAAAACGCTTTGGCACCCCCGACCAGCCCGATTATCTGCGCCAGATTTATACCGAGATTGCCATCGGGTTGCTGGAGGCCTGGAAAGGCTTGCAGGCCGGGTCGCATAAATTAAACGCCGATATCATGCCCGATATCAGTCTGATGATCTCTGAAGCCCAGTCGCTGCGCGCCATCTGGCAGGCAGACGTGCCTTCTTATCTGCGCTCCTTCCTTGATAACGGCCAGTGGGGCCGCGAGCCAAGCTGGGACAGCCTGGTGCGAGAAGCCTTCAGTGCCTTCCTGCGTCTGTATTTGCTGCCGTCATCCACCGCCGAAAAGCTGCTGCGGGTTTTGCAGCAAGATGCCGAAATGCCCCCGCTGGAATTCTTCATCGATCATTTGCCGACCGACCGGGTGCTTTCAGAAGAAATTGAAAATATCCACTGGCGGGCAGAAGAAGCCAACCAGACCCTGATCCGCGCCAACCTGCGCCTGGTGGTCAGCATTGCCAAGCGCTACCTCGGGCGTGGCATTTCCTTCCTCGATCTGATTCAGGAAGGCAACCTGGGGCTGCTGCGCGCGGTGACCAAGTTTGACCCCACCCGCGGTTTTAAATTCAGCACCTATGCCACCTGGTGGATTCGACAGTCGATCAGCCGCTATATCGCTGAACAGGCGCGCACAATTCGCATTCCGGTTCATCTGTTTGAGGCCATCACCCGTTTGCTGCGTGTTCAACGCAGCAAGGTGCAGGAATTGGGCCGCGAACCCACGCTGGAAGAGCTGGCGCTGGATTCGAACCTGCTGTCGGAAGAAGATATCGAGTTAATTCGTCAGTCCAAGGTGCTTGAATCGGGTCCGCTGGACCCCGAAGTGCACCGGCGACTGTTGTGGGCGATTAATAAGGTGCAGCGCATTTTACAATCGGCCGAAGAGCCAGTGTCGTTGGAACGCCCGGTGGGGGATGAAGAAAGCAGCCAGTTGGGCGATTTTATTGAGGATGATGAAGCCCTTGAGCCAATGGATGCTGCCGCGCGCGAAATGCTGCGTGAACAGGTTCAAAATGCACTTTCGGCGCTTTCAGAACGCGAGCGCCAGGTGTTGGAACTGCGCTTTGGGCTGATTGATGGCAAAGATCACACGCTGGAAGAAGTGAGCCGTTACTTCAACGTCACCCGTGAACGCATCCGCCAGATTGAAGCCAAGGCGCTGCGTAAACTGCGCCACCCAACCCGCAGCCGTCATTTGCGTGAATACTTAAGCTAATCACCGTCGATAAAATTGGCGCCGCCCGCGGTGTGCCAGTTAAAAAAAGAAGACCATTCTTCATCAGCCGAATAGACACGCCGTTTTCCGGTTCTTTTGGGTCACCGGGTTAACCGGCACAGATTAAACGATTTGCAGGGTTGCTATGCCGCTTCGGGTTATTCTGGTGCAATCTGAAACACAAGCTGCGCAGGCGTTGTCGCGGTTTTTTATTTCGCGCGGCGATGAAGTGTGGAGCGCCTGGGACCTGGGCCAGGCGCAGGGGTTGATCGAACAGGTTGCGCCGCATTTGCTGCTGGTGGATATGCATTTTCCGCTGACCGACTGGCAGGCTTTTCTCAAACGTGTCATCCGTTATTTCCCATCGGTACGAATTATTCTGACCAATAAAGCACCCGACTTGCAGCGCGAGATCTGGGCGCGTGAGGCGGGGCTGACCACTTTTGTGCGCCAGCCTTTTTCGCCGCGCTGGTTGAATCAGGCGCTTGAACCGGCCGGCGCTGCGCCGGCAGTTGCGGGCGCAAACAGCGCAGACAAGCCCGCTGCGGCGGCTGCGCGGGTGAATTTTTCTCTGTCATTCAAGATCTGGCTGCCATATCTGCTGGGCCTTTTGCTGCTGGTTGGGCTGGTGTTGGGCCTGAGTTCGCGCGTGGCAGATGGCTTGTTGAAGGTGGGGCTGCCCGTTGCGGCGGCAGGGGTGATTCTGGCGGCGCTAAGCATCTTGTATGGGGGGTGGTTGGGGCGCTCGGTCACCCGGCCCATTCAGCGGCTGGTAGAGACGGTAAGCGCTGTGGCAGATGGCAACCTGGAGGTGAAAGTGAACACGGCTGGCAAAGATGAAGCCGCGGTGCTTTCGCAGGCGGTGAATCACATGGTGGCTGAGCTTCAAGAAAGATCCATTTTTCGCGCCATGCTGGGGCGCCAGCCCTCGGCCGAAGATTGCACCCGGCTGCGTGAAAGCTTTGCCAGTAATGGCCTGCGTCTCGAAGGACAGGAACTGACCGCCGCTGTGCTGGTGTGTGATATCCGCGGGTTTACCCAGCAAACCGAGAAGGTGGATGCACTGCGGACGATGGAGTGGCTGAATGGTTTTGTGGTTCGCATGTCTGAAATTGTGGAAGAAAATGGCGGTTTTGTGAACCGGGTGGATAGCGATACCCTGACGGCTGTGTTTGGGATGTTGCCCGAACCGCTTTTGTTGGCCGAAGGCTGTCTGGCGGCGTGTCAGGCCGGGCTGGGAATGTTGCAGGCGGTTAACGCATTAAATAATGAACGGGTACGGCGGGGCGATTCGCCCTTCATTCTTGGCATCGGGATTCACTGCGGCCCGCTAACGGTGGGCGCTCTGGGCGGCAGCAGCCGGCTGGTGTATGCTGTGGTGGGCGACACCCTTAATACTGCGCTGCGTCTTGAGACCCTGACCCGCGATGTGTTTGCCGCCAGCGGGGCATTGATCAGCCAGTCGGTGTTATCTGAGCTGGGTGATGCCGTTTCAGCTTTTCATGTCGAACCCGTGGGGCTGCGCGCAGTGCGCAGCCGGGCCGAACGGGTGATGGTCTATCGCTTGCAGGCGGCGCGCCTGACCCCTGAAGTGCAGGTGATGTTGTAATTTGCGGCTAGAACCGGGTTTTGAAGCTGGGGCTGTCTCACCCTTTTGAGACAGCCCCAGCTTCAAAATTTCTTCTGCACAGCCGTGGGGGGGGTAATCAGACAAAAACGGGGAGATTTATTTTGTCTGTGTTATAATTCAACCAGATCATTCAGCTTCATCACAGCGCATCGAAATAATTTGCAACCCCACCGTTTTCTTGCGGCAAGGATTGTGGTTTTGCGGGCCAAAAGCAACAGGGTCAATTTAGCCCACCCTCAACAGAGGCTTGTGCGACTAAGTTCAAGATAAATATGCCGATACAGGCCTTTTGCCTCTCTATCGGGCGGCTCGATTGTGAAGCCGCCTTCTGATATTGAAAAATTGCAAAAGGCTGTCTTCTTTGTGAAAATTGCCACCCGGTGGGGCTTGTGCTATACTTTAGCTTAGTGATTTTTCACAAATCTGGTCATTGAAATAGGGACGCTCATGTTTAATCAATATTTTCCACTGCTTGTGATCATTCTACTGGCGGCGGTAGTTGGGTTTGTGGCGATCAGTCTGGGGGTTATTTTTGGTCCCCACCGGCCAACTGCGCGAAAATCTGAACCGTATGAATCGGGCATGGTACCTTATGGCCCCGGAAATCGCCGTATTTCGGTGCGTTATTACCTGGTGGCGGTATTGTTTATTTTGTTTGATATTGAAGTCGTGTTTGTCTTGCCGTATGCCGTGGTGTTTCGACAGTTGGCGATGCCTGGTTTTCTTCTGATGGCTTTCTTCATCATTATTTTAGAGGTGGCTTATGTGTATGCCTGGAAGAAAGGAGCGTTGGAATGGGAATAGAGCAAAAAACCGGTAATATGGGGGTGGTCACTGCCACCCTTGAAAACGTGGTCAATTGGGCCCGTACCGGATCGATGTACCCAATGTTGTTTGGCCTGGCCTGCTGCGCAATTGAAATGATGGGCGCCCAGGCCTCGAATTATGATATGAGCCGGTTTGGGATGGAGCTGATGCGCGCCAGCCCGCGCCAGTCTGATTTGATGATTGTGGCCGGCCGGGTGAGCCGCAAGATGGCCCCCGTGCTGCGCCAGCTTTACGACCAGATGCCCGACCCCAAATGGGTGATTGCAATGGGCGATTGCGCCTCATGCGGTGGTGTGTTTAACAACTATGCCATTGTTCAGGGGGTAGATGAGATTGTGCCGGTGGATGTTTATGTCGCTGGCTGTCCGCCTCGTCCCGAGGGTTTGATCCACGGCGTGATGACCCTGCATGAAAAAGTGCGCCAGGAAAAAATTACCCGGTGGAAATAACGAAGCGGTGAAAGGATCGCAAAATGAATGAAACATTACGATCTGCTGCGTTGGCGCTGGTGGGCCGGTTTGGGGCCGTCCGGCAGGAATTTCGAGATGAGATTACCCTGATCTTGCCGCCAGAAAATGTTGTGGCCGCGGCCCTGGCGCTGCGCGACGAGTTTGGCTTTGAGATGTTGCTGGATGTGACCGCTGCCGATTACTGGCCCGCAGAATCACCGCGGTTTCATGTAATTTACCAGTTCTACTCGCAACACAATAACGATCTGCTGCGTTTGCGCACGCCGTTGAACGGAAATTTTCCGGCCACGCAAACCATCGAAACGGTTTATCCCGGTGCAAACTGGTATGAACGCGAAGTCTTTGACATGTTTGGCATCCGCTTTGAGGGAAACCACGACTTGCGACGCATCATCATGCCATTTGACTGGCAGGGGCACCCCCTGCGCAAAGACTATCCGCTGGGTTATGAAGAAGTGCAGTTCTCCTTTAATTTTGATGAAATTGAGCTGCGCAAACCGCGTCCGAAAGAGTAAAAACTGGGAGACGGCCAGTCTCTGGTTGGAGGAGTTTAGCTATGCCTGAAAATCGAGAAGTAGATGCATTTGAACTGCGCCATCTCGTTTCGGAACGCGCATTAACGGGCGAGACCATGCTGTTGAACATGGGCCCCCAACACCCCAGCACCCACGGTGTGCTGCGGTTGTTGGTCGAGCTGGATGGCGAGATCCTGTTGAATTGCATTCCCGATATTGGTTTTTTACATACAGGTGTCGAAAAGACGATTGAATCGAAGACTTATCAACAGTCTGAGGTGATGACCGACCGGTTGGATTATATGAACCCGATCGGGAATAATTTTGTTTACTGCCTGGCAGTTGAGAAATTGTGCGATCTGGATGTGCCCCCGCGGGCGCAGGCCATTCGGGTGATTTTGGCCGAGTTGACCCGCATTCAATCGCATTTGCTCTGGCTGGGCACTTCCTGCCTCGACCTGGGCGCGATGTCGGTCTTTTTGTATGGCATGCGCGAACGGGAAATCGTGCTGGATATTTTTGAAATGTGCGCCGGGCAGCGTATGATGACCACTTATCTGCGGCCGGGCGGTTTGTGGCGCGATGTGCCGGTGGAGTTTGAGGGCGCGGTACGCGACTTTTTAGAGATCATGCCGCGCCGCATTAAAGAGTATGAAGTCTTGTTGAATGATAATGGTTTGTTCAAAGACCGCACCATTGGCGTGGGGGTGATCACCCCCGAAACATGCCGCCAGTATGGTGTGACCGGCCCGATTGCGCGCGGCACAGGGATTGCCTATGACCTGCGCAAGGCGCGCCCTTACTCGGGTTATGAACAATATCAGTTTGATGTGCCCACCTTTAGCGGCGGCGATGTGTATGACCGCTATCGGGTGCGCATGGAAGAGATGCGCCAGTCGCTGCGGATTATCGAACAGGCTTTGAATAAGATGCCCTATGGCCCGGTGCGCAGCAATAACCGCAAGTTTGTGCCCCCGCCGCGCTCAGAGATTGGCCTGAGCATGGAGTCGTTGATCCATCACTTTAAGCTGTGGACCGAAGGCTTTACCCCGCCGGTTGGCTATGTGTATGCGGCGATTGAATCGCCGCGCGGCGAGCTGGGTGTTTATATGGAAAGCGATGGCAGCCCCAAACCTTTCCGCGTGCATTACCGCTCGACTTCTTTCAATGCCCTGCAGGTGCTGCCGCTGATGGTGAAAAATCATTTTGTAGCTGACGTAGTGGCGATCATCGCCAGTACGGATATCGTTTTGGGAGATTGCGACCGGTGAACGAGCTTCGTACCCAATACCCCGAAGAAATTCAGATCATACTGGCGAAATACCCGCCCGAATATAAGCGCTCGGCGATTATGCCGCTGCTCCATCTGGCGCAGCGCGGGCTGGGTTATGTGACCCAGGAAATGATCGATGAAATTGCCGCGATTACCGAAGTTTCGAGCACCGAGGTCTCTTCGGTCGCCGGCTTTTACACCCTCTTCCATGAAGAACCCGAAGGGCGTTATCGGGTGCAAATTTGCACCGATCTGCCCTGCGCGCTGCGTGGAGCCGAGGATTTTATGCGGGATCTGTGCGCAAAGCTGGGCATTCAACCCGGCCAGACCACGGCCGACGGGTTGATCACCATTGAAGAAGTGAAGTGCCTGGCGGCCTGTCACCGTGCGCCCATGTTCCAGTTGCAGGGCGATGGCAAGATCAGCTATCACGAACATCAGACGGTTGAGACGGCCTTTGCCATTATCGCCGACCTGCGCCGGCGTCAGGGAGGTGTGGCATGAGCGGTTATGTCTTGTTGCGCCACCGTGAGATCCCCAATCTCGATCAGTTGGAAGTTTATCAGGCCAACGGCGGTTTTGAGGCGTTTAAAAAGGCGCTGATTAATATGTCGCCGGCCGGGGTGTTGAATGAGGTCAAGGCCTCATTTTTACGCGGCCGGGGCGGGGCGGGCTTCCCCACCGGCACCAAGTGGAGCTTCATCCCCAACCATCTCTGGCCGCATTATGTGGTGGCCAATGCCGATGAATCGGAACCCGGCACCTTTAAAGACCGCGAGCTGATGGAAAGCAACCCTTACCAGTTTTTGGAAGGCTTGATGCTGGCGGCGTATGCTGTGCAGGCCAACACGGCTTATGTTTATCTGCGCGGTGAGTTCTGGCAGATTGCCGAAGAGCTGGATCAGCGCATTGCCGCGCTGGAAAAAGCCGGTCTGCTGGGCGACAAAATTTTGGGCAGCGAGTATTCACTGCGGTTGTATACCCACCTGGGCGCCGGGGCTTATGTCTGCGGCGAAGAAACCGCGCTGCTTGAGTCGATTGAAGGCAAGCTGGGTCAGCCGCGTCTGCGCCCGCCTTTTCCGGCCGTGGCCGGGTTATATGCCCGCCCGACCGTGATCAACAACGTCGAAACGCTGGCCAATGTTCCTCCGATCATTCAAAACGGGGCGGCCTGGTATCGCACTCTGGGCACCGAAAAAAGCCCCGGTGTAAAGATCTTCAGCCTCTCGGGTTGTGTCAATAAACCCGGCAACTATGAGCTGCCGCTGGGCACCACCTTCCGTGAGCTGATCTTTGAACACGGCGGAGGAATTCCTGCCGGGCGCAAGATTAAGGGCATCATGGCCGCGGGCGCTTCTTCCAACATTATCCCGGCCGATGATCTGGCGCTGGATACCCCGATGGATTATGAATCGACCATGGCGCGCTTGAACGCCCCGCTGGGTTCGGCCTCGGTCATTATTCTGGATGACTCGGTGAATATGGCCTGGCTGGCAGGCAAGACCATTAACTTCTTCAAGCACGAATCCTGCGGCAAGTGCACTCCCTGCCGCGAAGGCACCTTCTGGATGAACCGCATTGCCCAGCGAATTGTGAACGGCCAGGGCAGCGCCGAAGATGTAGACCTGCTGCGCACGGTGGCGCTGCAGATGCAGGGAAAATGCCTGTGCGCGCTGGGTGAGTTCTCGACCATGGCGGTTGTTTCGGCCGTTGAGGGCTTTCGCAGCGATTTTGAAGAAAAAATCACTACAAAGGTGATTTCATGAACATGGTAACCTTAAAAATCGACAATCAAACCGTGACCGTTCCCGAAGGAACCCTGGTGGTCAATGCGGCCAAAATGGTCGATATTGACATCCCGGTTTTTTGCTACCACCCCAAGATGGAACCGGTGGGCATGTGCCGCATGTGTCTGGTGGATATCGGGCGGCCGATGATCGACCGCGCCACTAACCAGCCTGTGTTGGATGCCGATGGCAGCCCGAAGATTCAGTTTGCTCCCAAACTGGAGACCGCATGCACCGTTCCGGTGAGCGAGGGTATGGTGGTGGTCACCCGCAGCGAGAAGGTTGCCACAGCGCGTGAAGATATGCTGGAGTTCTTGCTCACCTCTCACCCGCTGGATTGCCCGGTGTGTGACAAGGGCGGGGAATGCCCGCTGCAAAACCTGACCATGGGCTTTGGCCCCGGCGAAAGCCGCTTTAAGTTTGACGAGAAAATGCACCTTGCCAAGCATAAACCGCTGGGCGAGTTGATCTTCCTGGACCGTGAGCGCTGCATTCAGTGCGCGCGCTGTGTGCGCTTTCAGAAAGATATTGCCGATGACCCGGTGCTGGGCTTTACCCAGCGCGGTCGGTCGTTGGAGATCTTCACCGATTCGACCCCCGGTTTCGACTCGATCTTCTCGGGCAACACCACCGATATCTGTCCGGTGGGGGCGCTGACCACAGCAGATTTTCGCTTTGGCGCGCGGCCGTGGGAGTTAAAGCAGGCGGCTTCGATCTGCAATCAATGCCCGGTGGGTTGCAACACCACGCTCAACCTGCGCCGCGAGGCCAAGGCGGGCGGGCGGCCGGTGATTAAACGGGTGATGCCGCGGCAGAATGAAGAAGTGAACGAAATTTGGATCTGCGATAAAGGACGCTTTGGCTATCACTTTACCGAAAGCCCCGAACGCTTGCAGCAGCCGCTGGTGCGCAAGAACGGCGAACTCGTTCCGGTAAGCTGGGACGAAGCCTTGCAGACCGCTGCTGACGGTTTGCAGGCCGCCGGAACGCGCCTGGTGGGGTTGGCGAGCGGCCGGTTATCCAACGAGGATCTGTTCAACCTGCGTGAGCTGGTGCAGACCCGCGGGGGGCGGCTGGTGCAATATGGCGCACTGGGCGGCGGTGAATGGGTGAGCAAAGTGGGTGTGGGTGTGGGCACCAACCTGGGCGCGCTGGGCAAGGGCTCGGCGGTGCTGGTGGTGGCCTGCGATTTGCATGAAGAAGCGCCGGTCTGGTGGCTGCGGGTGAAACAGGCAGCGCAGCGCGGTGCGGCGGTGATTGTGGTTAACCCGCGTGAGACCCGGCTGGATAAATTTGCAACCCACCGTGTGCGCTACACCTATGGCGAAGAAGTGGAAACCCTGGCCGGTTTTATGCCCGGCGCCGAAGCAAGCGACTCGATTCGCGCGGCGGCCGAGGCATTTGCCGGCGCTGAAAACGGCATCATCATTTATGGCGGCGAAGGGCTGGGCCTGACCGGCAGCAATGCCCTGGCACAGACCGCCGCGCGCCTGTTGACCGCCACACAGCATACCGGCAAGGCCCATAATGGTTTGCTGGCGGCCTGGAGCCACGGCAACACCCAGGGCGCCTGGGAGCTGGGCTTTACCCCCCAGGTTGAACTGCCCGGCGTGCTTGCCGGAGCGAGCGCCGTGTTGGTGGCCGGGGCAGACCCGGCCGGCGATGCGCCGGCGCTGGCCGATGCGTTGGATCGGGCCGGTTTTGTGGTGGTTCAGGAACTGTTTATGACCGAAACCGCCAAACGCGCCGATGTGGTTTTGCCGGTGCAGGCCTTTACCGAACGCGAAGGCACCTACACCTCGGGTGAGCGGCGTGTGCAGCGTTTCTACCCGGCGGTGGTCGGGCCAATGGTAACGCAGCGGGCAGATTTTGTCATTACGGCCCAAATTGCCCAGAAAATGGGGCTGGACGTGGAAGGACGGGCGGCCGCGCTGGTATTAACGCGGCTGGCCGCGCAGGTGCCCGCTTTTGCGGGGCTGAGCTTCCAGGCTCTGGCCGAGGTGAAAGCACAGTGGCCGGCAGTGGGCCGCAGCGATCTGTATTATGGCGGCACAGGCTATGACAACCGGCAGGGGTTGGGCAAGCAGCTCTCCAGCGCCGTTGAACGCGGCGACCCGGCCAGCACCCGCCCGGCCGAACCGGTGAAACTGCCCTTTGGCGGGCTGGTGATTGTGCCGGTGGCCCGGCTGCTCGACCAGGGCGCGCTGATCAGCCGCACCGATCTGCTGGGTCAGCGGCTGACAAAAGCGGTGTTGACGGTGAACCCGCGCACGGCTGCTGAATTGCAGGCCGGCGCCGGTGAGCGCATCCGGCTGATGTTGAACGGCGTGGAAAATCTTGTGACGGTTGCGCTGGATGACCGCATCTCGGATGGTGTGGGTTTGCTGCCGCGCAGCGTGGGTTTTCCGATCGATGGACCGGTAGTGGCTCAGACAAGCCGCTGATACTTGGAGGAACTGCATGGACAGTAGCTTAATCTGGGAATGGGTCATTAAATCTCTGGTGTTGATTTTGGGGCTAACCGGTGGGTTTGCCTATGTCACCCTGTTGGAACGCCGCCTGCTGGCGTGGTTCCAGGTGCGCATTGGTCCCAACCGCACAGGCCCCTGGGGTTTGCTGCAACCTGTGGCAGATGGCATTAAGCTAATCTTTAAAGAAGAGCTGACCCCAAAGAAGGCCGATAAATTTCTTTTCACCCTCGCGCCGGTGCTGACCGTGATCCCGGCGTTGATCATCACCGCTGTTGTGCCGTGGGGGCCGCCGGTGCGCATGTTTGGCCGTGAAATTGCGCTGCAAATGGCCGATTTGAATGTGGGCGTGCTGTATATTATGGCGGTCACGTCCATTTCGGTTTATGGCATCACCCTGGCGGGCTGGTCATCCAACAACAAATATGCCATGCTGGGTGGGCTGCGCGCCACGGCGCAGATGATCAGTTATGAAATTGCGCTGGGCTTTGCCATGATCGGGCCGGTCATTTTGGCCGGTTCAATGAGCATGAATGACATTGTCGAAGCACAGTCAAAGATGTGGTTTGTCGTACCGCAGTTTGTGGCTTTTGTGATCTATTTCATTTCATCAACTGCCGAAATCAACCGCGCCCCGTTTGATATGCCCGAAGCCGAGCAAGAATTGACAGCCGGTTATCTGACAGAATACGGCGGGATGAAATTTGCGGTCTCGTTTATGGCGGAATATATCAAACTGATCGCCATTTCGATGATTGGTTCTTCGCTCTTTCTGGGCGGATACCAGCCGTTGTTTGGCTTTTTGTCCAGTGTGCCGGTTATCGGTGTCATCTTCACCCCCAGTCCGCTGTGGCTGTTCTTGAAGATGTTTGCGTGGATGTTCGTCATTATCTGGCTGCGGGCCACGCTGCCGCGCATTCGTTATGACCGGCTGATGAAGCTGGGGTGGAAGATCCTCTTCCCTCTGGCGGTGGCAAATGTGGTTGTGACTGTCCTGGTCATCCTACTGGTAGGAGGGTAGTGCCATGCTAAAAGGCCTGCGTCAAACGCTTCGGTCTCTGTTTGAAGAAAAAGTGACCATTCAATATCCCGAGCAAAAGCGCCCGGTGCGTGCCCGGTTTAAGGGCCGCCATGTGCTTAAGCGCTATGACAACGGGTTGGAGAAATGCATCGGTTGTGCATTGTGTGCGGCGGCCTGCCCGGCCGACGCAATCTTTGTGGAAGCTTCGGAAAACACTGATGAAGAACGGTATTCGCCGGGTGAACGCTATGCCAGCACATATGAAATTAATATGCTGCGCTGCATCTACTGCGGCTTTTGTGAAGATGCCTGCCCGACCGAGGCGATTGTGTTGGGCGATAATTATGAGCTTTCGTTCACCGAACGGGCCGCTTCCATTTACGGTAAAGATCTGCTGCTCGAGCCGGTGAAAGAAAACGGGCAGTTGACCCCGCAAAAGACCCCGCCCGGTGTATTTACCCGCTCGGTGCCTGAGATGCAAGACCCCATAGATTAGGGAGGTTTACCGCAATGTCGATAGGTTCAATGATAGCGTTCGGTTTTCTCGGGGTGGTAGTGGTCGCGAGTGGAATTGCGATGCTGCTCAGCCGCAATGCGGTATATGCTGCCCTCTTTTTGGTGTTAAATTTTGTCACTGTGGCAGTGCTTTATTTGATTTTGGGCGCGCCGTTTATTTCGCTGGTGCAAATCACCGTCTATGCCGGTTCGATCATGGTGCTGTTTTTGTTTGTCATCATGCTGCTGGGGGCAGATAAGATGCCGGCCGGTGAACCGCTGCGTTTTCAACGCGGTCTGGCGCTGCTGTTGGGCGGCGTGTTTGTAGCCGAGCTGGTGGCTTTTCTGGTCTTCCGCAGTGAGTTGACCGGCCTGGTGAACCCCATTCCGGCCGATCAGGCGTCTCCGGCGGCGATTGGGAATATGCTGTTTACCAAGTATGCGCTGCCGTTTGAGCTGACGGGCTTTGTACTGCTGGTGGCAACGGTGGGGGCAATTTTGTTAACCCGCAGCGATGCCAACCTGAAACGTAGTGAGACGATTCAAAAGAAAGAAAATCCCCAGTAATGGGTTTCCTGCGCTGGTTTCAGGGCGGCGCAGCAAGCCGACGGAGGGTGCTATGATATCGATTGCTTATTTTATTGTTCTTTCAGCGATCATGTTTGTTACCGGCATTATTGGCGTGCTGCTACGCCGCAACAGCCTGGTGACGTTTATGTCGTTGGAAATGATGTTCAATGCTGCGAATTTGCTGTTTGTAACTTTTGCCGCTTATTACGGTTCACTGGCGGGGCAAATTTCGGTCTTTTTTGTAATGACAGTGGCGGCTGCCGAAGTGGCCGTGGGTCTGGCGCTGATGGTGGAGATCTTCCGTACCAAGCACAGCATTGATCTGGACCAGATGAATAAACTGAAGGGCTAGGAGGTGACATGGAAGCAAGTACGTTAAGTTCTGCTGCTGCACAGATCGCTCCCCTGGCTCCGTGGGTGTTGGCTGCGCCGCTGATTGGGCTGCTGATCAACCTGGTCATCGGTAAGCGGATCGGCGAGGTGGGCATTGGGTTAACCGCCAGCCTGGCGACGGCGGCTTCATTTGTGTTGGCCGCAATGATGACTGTTTTGCTGCTGCCCGAACCCGAGGCCGTGCGGGTGGTTCTGGCCGATTGGATTAACGTGGGCAGCCTGAATTTGCCATGGGCGCTGCGCGTGGATACGCTTTCGCTGACCATGATGCTGGTGGTGTCGGGCGTGGGCACGTTGATTCATGTTTATGCCACCGCCTATATGCACAGCGATGTGCGTCATAATGGCGACCCCGCTCGTTATCGCCGTTTCTTTGTCTATTTCAACCTGTTTATCCTGGCGATGCTGATTCTGGTCAGCGCAGACAACTTTGTGATGTTGTTTGTTGGCTGGGAAGGTGTGGGGTTGTGTTCTTATCTCTTGATCGGTTTCTGGTTTGAAAAAGGCGAAGGCGGGCTGGGCAATGCCAAAGCGGCCAAGAAGGCCTTTACGGTCAACCGGGTGGGCGACTTTGGTCTGCTCATCGCGTTGTTCCTCATCTTCTGGAATTTTGGCACGTTCAATTTTGATGCGGTTTTTGAGCAGGTTCCCCAACTGGCTGCGGCTGCGCCGGGCGTGTTAACCGCCATTGGCCTGTTTATGCTGCTGGGTGTAACCGGCAAATCGGCGCAGCTTCCGTTGTATATCTGGCTGCCCGATGCAATGGCCGGCCCGACCCCGGTTTCGGCGTTGATCCATGCGGCGACGATGGTCACGGCCGGTGTTTATCTGGTGGCCCGTTCTGCGGCCATTTATGCGGCCGCCCCGCTGGCAATGAGCGTGGTGATGTGGGTGGGTGCGGCAACGGCCCTGTTTGCGGCGACCATTGCTGTGGCGCAAACCGATATCAAAAAAGTGCTGGCCTATTCCACCATCAGCCAACTGGGCTTTATGGTGGCGGCGGTGGGCATGGGCGCTTATGTGGCCGGGATGTTCCACTTAATTACCCACGCCTTCTTCAAAGCGCTGCTGTTTCTCTCGGCCGGTTCGGTAATTTTGGGGGTGGAACACGGTCATGCTGTTTCGCACGGCGGGCACCACGAAGCCAACCATGATGGCGGTCATAATGCTTTTGATCCGCAGGATATGCGCAACATGGGCGGTTTGCAGAGCAAGATGCCGGTGACCTTCTGGGTCTATTTGATTGGCGCACTGGCCCTGGCCGGAATTGCCCCGCTGGCTGGCTTCTTCTCGAAGGATGAAATTCTGGCTGCGGCTGCAATGACCAACCCGGTGCTGGTGGTCATGCTGGTATCTGCGGCGTTTCTGACCGCCTTTTATATGGGGCGGCAGGTGTTTATGGTGTTCTTTGGCAAAGCGCGCACTACGGCTGCCGAACGGGCGCACGAAAGCCCGGCGCTGATCACCGTTCCGCTGGGGGTGCTGGCTGTGCTTTCTGCGCTGGGCGGGGCGTTAAACCTGCCCGGTGTGTATACCCTGGAACACTGGTTGGAACATACCATTGAAACCGGTTTGAAAGTGGAAGCGAACTGGGTGTTGGCCGGGGTGACGGTTGCCCTGGCTCTGGCGGCAATCTTCCTGGCCTGGCTGCTTTATGGCAAGCGGATGACGCCGGCCAGTGCACCCGACCCGCTGCAGAAAAACCTGGGCGGTTTGTTTGCAGCCATGAAAAATAAGTGGTGGGTGGATGAGCTGTATGAGAAATTGTTCATCCAACCCTACCGGGATCTTTCACGCTGGTTTGCCAGAACGGTGGACCAGGGTGGAATTGATGGCCTGGTAAACGGGATCGGCAGCCTGTCGGCCGGTCTATCGGGGATGCTGCGCAGCCTGCAAAACGGTTTTGTGCGCTCCTACACGCTGACCCTGGTGGTGGGCGTGGTGGTCATTCTGGCGTATCTTCTGCTGAGGTGATATGAATGCTGCAATCCATCCTCTTGTGCTGCTAACATTTTTCCCGCTCCTGGGGGCGTTGGTGCTGCTGTTGTTCCGTGAAGAGCAGCGCACGGCCATCCGCTGGACGGCGCTGGCGGCTTCGTTGATCACCTTTGGCCTGTCGATCTGGGTGCTTTTGCAATATCGGTCCGGTGAAGCCGGAATGCAACTGGAAGTGAACCGGGTGTGGTTGATGGTGGGCAATACACCCATCGCCTTCCATCTGGGGGTGGATGGTCTGAGCATTTTGATGGTGCTTCTGACTGCTTTTCTAACCCCGCTGGCAATCCTTTCAACCTGGACGGCGGTCAAAGAGCGGGTGAAGGGCTTTATGCTCTTCTTTTTGCTGCTCGAAACCGGAATGCTGGGCGTCTTTGTGGCGCTCGACCTGGTGCTGTTTTACATCTTCTGGGAATTCACGCTCATCCCGATGATCTTCCTGATTGGCATCTGGGGCGGTGAACGGCGCGTATATGCTGCGGTTAAGTTCTTCCTTTTCACCATGGCCGGTTCGGTGCTGATGCTGTTGGGCATTCTGTATATCGGCTGGCAGGCGGGCACCTTCTCGGTGACTGATCTGCTTGGGATGCGTTCGGCCTATAGCGGGGCGCAGCTCTGGCTCTTCCTGGCGTTTGGAATTGCCTTTGCCATCAAGGTGCCGGTTTTTCCCTTCCACACCTGGCTGCCCGATGCGCATGTGGAGGCGCCGACTGCCGGTTCGGTCATTCTGGCCGGCGTGCTGCTGAAGATGGGTTCGTATGGCTTTCTGCGCTTCAATATCCCGCTCTTTCCCGAGGCTTCGCTGACTTTGGCGCCGTGGATTGCGGCGCTGGCGGTGATCGGCATTCTCTACGGGGCCGCGGTGGCCTATGCCCAGCAGGATGTGAAGAAGCTGGTTGCTTATTCATCGGTAAGCCATCTGGGTTTTGTGATGCTGGGTATGTTTGCGCTCAATGTGCAGGGCATTTCCGGCTCGATTTTACAGATGGTCAATCATGGGTTGAGCACCGGGGCACTGTTCTTGCTGGTGGGAATGCTGTATGAACGACGTCACACCCGCGAACTGGCGGCCTTTGGCGGTCTGTGGAAGGTGGTTCCGGTGCTGGCGGTGATTTCGCTGGTGGTATCGCTTTCTTCCATGGGTCTGCCGGGCTTGAACGGCTTTGTGGGCGAGTTCACCATTTTGCTGGGCTCGTTTGGCTCCAGTGCGTATCAAAGCCCCTGGTTTGCCGGGGTGGCTGCGCTGGGGGTGATTCTGGCGGCCGTCTACATGTTGAAGATGTTCGAAAAGCTCTTCCTGGGCCCGGTAACACAGGAAGAAAATCGCAAGCTGCTGGACCTGAACGTGCGCGAAGTTCTGGTTCTGGCGCCTTTACTGGTTGTGATTTTTTGGATTGGGATTTATCCCCAACCATTTTTCAATTTGATTAATCCCACCGTGGAGCAGCTTGTAGCGGCTGTCCAATCGGCTGCGGTTGCGCTTCACTAAGGAGGGTTGCACTGATGACACTTGATGACCTGAAAGTAATCTTGCCGCTGGCGACGCTGGCCTGCTGGGCGACCGTCCTGCTCCTGGTGGATTTGTGGATTCCGCAGAAACGGAAGGGGATTACTGCACTGCTGGCCGCTTTTGGCCTGGCGCTGGCGCTGGGGATCAGCCTGACCCGCACGGGCATGTCTCTTTCGGCTTTTGGCGGCTCGGTGGTGGTGGATGGTTTTGCGGTTTTTCTGGATGTGATTTTTCTGGTGAGCGCACTGGCCGGGGTGGCTCTGGCCTATGATTATCTGCGCCGCATGGGAATTGAACGCGGTGAATATTATTCGCTGTTGTTGTTTGCCACCTGCGGGATGATCTTGATGACCTATGCCAATGATCTGATCATCGTCTTTCTCGCGCTCGAATTTTTGTCGATCCCGTTGTATATCCTGGCCGGTTTTATCCGCCTGGACCCGTTTTCAGAAGAATCGGCCCTGAAATATTTCTTGATGGGCGCTTTTTCGTCGGGGTTTGTGCTGTATGGTGTGGCGCTGATCTATGGCGCCACGGCGCGCACCGATCTGCCGGGTGTACTGGCGGCGGTGACCAATGGGCCGGCAAGCATGCCCCTCTTTTTGATCGGCGCGGTGATGCTGCTGGTGGGCTTTGGGTTCAAATCGGCCGTGGTGCCTTTTCACATGTGGGCGCCAGATGTGTATCACGGCGCACCATCTTCGGTGACGGCTTTTATGTCGGTGGGCGCAAAGGCGGCCGGTTTCGCGGCGTTGATGCGCATGTTTGTGGGGGTTTTTCCTGGCCTTTCAGATGACCTGACCCCGGTTTTGTGGGGGTTGGCAGCGGTGACGATGGTGGTGGGCAATTTGCTGGCCATCTCACAGACCAATATCAAGCGTCTGCTGGCTTATTCTTCCATTGCCCAGTCGGGCTATTTGCTGATGGCTTTTGTGCCCTACGGCATGGGCGATCAGTTGAGCAGCACCGTGGCTTCGATGTTATTCTTCCTGGTGGCTTACAGCTTATCAACCCTGGGGGCCTGGGGGGTGGTGATTGCGCTGGAGAAGGCCGAAGGGAAGGGGCTGGAACTGGCCGATTATGCCGGCGCAGGGCGCAAGTATCCGCTGCTGGGTGTGGCGATGACGGTGTTTATGCTTTCAAATATTGGCATGCCGCTCACGCTGGGCTTCTGGGGGAAGTTGTATCTCTTCCGCAATGCGGTGGATGCCGGGTTTATTGGGCTGGCGCTGATCGGTCTGCTGGCTTCGGTGTTCTCGGCGTTTTACTATCTGCGCGTGGTGGTGATGATGTACATGCGCAGCGGCGACCCCGAAGCGCGGCCGGATGTGTGGGTGAATTTGACGGCTGCTGCCGCGGCGGCGGCAACCGTGGGCTTCAGCTTCATCCCCGGCACGCTGTTGCAATGGGCCTACGCGGCGGTGATGCAGTTGTTGTAAGCCAACGCAGGGTGATTTTTCAGGGTGGGCAGTGAGTCGGATTGTGGACTCACTGCTCATTTTTTCTGCCCGCTGCTCTCTCCCGTGTTCCCCATGCTATAATTCAGCTGATACAGCATTCTTTTGAAAGGTAAGCTATGAAACACTGGTATTCAATTTTAGCCGGGTTGGTCCTGGCGGCCGGATGTGTTCCGGCTGCGGCGACCCCCGCCCCCAGACTGGAAGTAACATCTGCGGTTGCGCAGGAAGGCGCGGCGACCCCTGTTCCGGTATCGCAACTGAATCATTGCAAAGACAGTGTATGCTTGATGGATGTGCATGTCTTGAACGACAGCGAAGATCTGCTGGTGATCTTTGAGGTGGTTTTGATCGACGGCACCCTGCCGCCGCCGGTGGATTTTTTGTTGACCAATGATCTGGTGATCAAGGTGAGCGATGAAAAAGGTGCGCAGCTTTTCAGCGAAACGGTGGCAAAGGAAGATGTCTTTTGTTATGTTGGCAGAGATGCCCCGTGGAGCATGGACCGCGAAAGCGCCGCCTGTGGCATGATGAAGCCCCTGGCCGGGTTGAGCAGCCCGCCGGCAGTTGGCAGCGCCGTGACAGTCTATGTGCCTGAATTTACCCAATTTTTAGCGACGGTGACTGTCGAAACGGCGGAACCCTGAGGAGATGCTGGATGAAAAAACGAACCGGGATTGTTCAGGGTCTTTATGAAGCCCGCGATCAAGAAAGTTTTGTAACCTCAACCTGCCCCAATCTGCGATTAACCTTTGCCGGCATCGAAGGCGACCGCCACGCCGGTTTAACCCGTCCGGCAGATTCACGGGTGCCGCATTACCCGCGCGGCACTGAGATTCGCAATACGCGCCAGTTATCGCTGGTGTCGGTGGAAGAATTGCAGGAAATTGCCGCCGGGCTGGGCGTGCCACAGGTGCTGCCCGAATGGCTGGGCGCCAATCTGCTGGTGAGCGGAATTCCGGCGCTGACCCGGCTGACGCCGGGCACGCGTCTGTTTTTCCCTGGAGAAGCCGTGTTGGTGGTGGATGAAGAGAACATGCCCTGCAAGGGGCCCGGCAAGGTCCTTCAGGCGCAGTACCCCGAACAGGCCGATCTGGTGGCGCGCTTTATCAAAACCGGGCTGCACCGGCGCGGCGTAACTGCCTGGGTGGAGCGGCCGGGGATGATTGCGGCCGGTGATACCTTTGAGGCGCATATTCCGGTCTTTGAGTTGTACCCTTTCTAACTGGCATGGACGATACGCATGGATGATCGGGGTATTTTAAACCAGGCGGTGGAACAGATTCGCCGTGGAGAACGCAGCGCAGCCGGCGCGTTGCTGGCCGGGGTGGTTACGCGCCAGCCAGAAAATGAGACGGCCTGGTTGTGGTTTTCGGTATGTCAGGATGAATTGGAGCGCCGCAAGTATTGCCTGAACCGCGCTCTGGCTATTAACCCGCAGAATGTTGAAGCGCGTCTGGCGCTGGAACGGTTGGAAACACCCACCGCGCCGAAACCGGGGGTGGCAGAGCTGGTTCGCCTGGCCGAAACACCCGCCCCGATGATTGTGCAGCTTCCGATCGAAGCGCCCATCATCACCCTGAGCTGCCCTGCCTGCGGTGCGCCGCTGGGTGTGACCGAACAGAAAGAACGCTACCGCTGTGTGCACTGCGGGGTGGAGCATCTTGTGCGCGAAAGCGGCGGGCGGTTGTATTTGCAGCCGCTCATGGAGAAGCTCACACGGATGCAGCAGGGGGTTTCGCAGGCTGCGGCAGAGCTCAGCCTGCACCGTCTGCAGGATGAGATTGATGCCCTGGAAAAGCAGGCCGAGAAACAACGCGGTAAACTGACCCAGGGATTTAAATATTTGTTAACCGCCGGATTCATCTTCTTTATTTATTTTGGCATGATCTCTTTCTGGCCGTTTGCCCTGCTGGGCGGGGTGAGCCTGATGATTGGCGCTTACTATTTATCCATCTGGTGGCTCGAGCAAAGCCGGCTAAAGGTGCAGATGCGCCAAAAGCGGGCTGAGGCGGCCAACCTGACCACCGGGCCGTGGATGGGCGAGAACGAGATCAGCCTGGATCAAAACCTGCCGCAATCTTTTTAAGACAGGCAGCACCTAAACGAGGGACCTTTGATTGAGAACAAAATAACCGAAGCTGAGATCGAAGAGCAGTTGACGATCATTCAGGGTGAGAACGATACCCTGCACTTGGATTTGCGTGATTTGTGGGCATACCGTGAATTGTTATTCTTTCTCACCTGGCGCGATATCAAAGTGCGTTACAAGCAGACTGCGCTGGGCGCGGCCTGGGCCATCTTGCAGCCCTTTTTGACCATGGTGGTCTTTAGCGTCATTTTTGGCGCACTGGCCAAACTGCCAACCGATGGCATTCCTTACCCGGTCTTCTCTTATGCGGCGCTGCTGCCCTGGCAGCTCTTCTCGTATGCGCTGACCAACTCCAGCGCCAGCCTGGTGGGCAACGAACGGCTGATCACCAAGATCTATTTTCCCCGGCTGGTCATTCCGATTTCATCGGTATTGGCCGGACTGGTGGATTTTGTGATCGCACTGGTGGTGCTGTTGGGAATGATGCTGGTGTACCAGATTCCCTTTACCTGGCGGTTTTTGTGGCTGCTGCCGCTCACTCTGCTGGCGCTGTTGACTGCGCTGGCGGTGGGGTTGTGGCTTTCAGCGTTGAATGTGCAATATCGCGACGTACGTTACGCCGTGCCGTTCTTAACCCAGTTGTGGATGTACGCCACCCCCATTGTGTATTCCAGCACCCTGATTCCCGAAAAATGGCGGCTGCTTTACGGCCTGAACCCACTGACCGGCGTGGTGGAAGGCTTTCGCTGGGCGCTGCTCGGCCGCGAGATGGCCGTGGGCGGGCTGCTGGCGGTATCGGTGGTGATTGTGGTCATTCTGCTGGTGGGCGGGCTGGTGTATTTTAAGAAAATGGAAGCGCGCTTTGCGGATGTGATTTAGAATGGGCGAGACAGCAATTGTGGTCAGCAATATCAGCAAGCGCTACCGGATTGGGAAGCTGCAATCGGGTAGGTTTCGCTATAAAAGCCTGCGTGATAGTCTGATCGATGCCGCCCAAAACACGCTGGCGCGGCTGCGGGGTGAAACTACCGCCGAGCGCAGCGTCAACGAAATCTGGGCGCTGAAGGATGTCTCGTTTGAGGTGAAGAAGGGTGAAGCGGTAGGGATTATTGGCCGCAACGGAGCGGGCAAGAGCACGCTGCTCAAGGTGCTGTCGCGCAT